>JAGQJP010000343.1 GCA_020430585.1 Myxococcales bacterium
AGATCTCTCGGGCGACGTCGTCGGTCATCGTCTCGCGTCAGCCCGCGCTGGCTTCGAGATGGACCTTGACGCGCACGGTGTCGTCCATCTTGACGAACAGAAAGCTCGGCGCCTCGAGGCCCAGGTCGGGGAGAAACAGGGAGAACTCGGCGTCACCCGTCAGGGCGCGCTCGTCGATCCGCGCCTCGCAGCGCGATTGTAGGGGATGGCCCTTGCCCTGAAACGTCAGCTCTCCGACCAGCGTCGCCCGAAGGCGGCCGCCGTCGAGCGCCTCGACATCGCGGATCTCGCGCAACGCGAAGCGCGAGGTGGGATGCTTCTTGACCTCGAAGTAGTTGTGCAGCGAGCGATTCTTCAACCAGTCTCCCGCATCGAAGCTCTTCATCTCGATCGCGACGTCGATCATCGTCCCTTCGGCGATCGCGCCCGGATCGCCGCTGAGGGTTCCGCTGACGTTGGTTCCGACACACTCGACGTCGTGGATCGAGGACTTGGTGATCAGCGTCACGCGGCTTCGCTTGCTGTCGATTCGGTATTTCTGTGTCATCGTTTGCCTTCGCCTCCTCGGTCCTCTACTCATACTCGGAAGGGGCGATGGATTCAAGGGAAAGGGGGCCTCGAGCGCCCGACGAGGCGAGCGTGGGGCGAATCGAAATGTGCGCCTGGTCCGCGGATCGTTTATACTCTTGGCGATGATCGGCAAGAAAATCGACGAACGCTACACGATTTCGGAGGAGATCGGTCGTGGCAGCATGGGACACGTCTACCGCGCGCTCGACGAGGAGACGCGCCGCGAGGTGGCGCTCAAGATCGTCGACCTGACGCAGTCTCCCAACCCCTCGGATCTACAGTGGAGATTTCGTCGCGAGGCGAAAACGCTGCTGACCCTCGACCACCCGAACATCGTCAGCTGTTTCGCGATGGGTGAGCTGGGCCAGGAGAACCGCTTCTACCTCGTCATGGAGTACCTCAAGGGTCAGGTCCTCACCGAGTACTTGGAGCAGCACGAGCCGCTCTCGGTCGACACGGCGCTCGACATCGTCCAACAGCTAGCCCGCGCCCTGGCGTACATCCATCAGCGCGGGATCGTGCACCGGGACATCAAGCCCTCGAACGTGATCGTCTCGATCAACGGGACGTTTCGCGCCAAGCTCCTCGACTTCGGCCTGGCCCACCTGGCAGGCGACGACGGCCCTGGCGAGGGCGCGCTGGTCGGCACCTTCCCGTACATGTCGCCGGAACAGACGGGCGTCGTGCGGCAAGCCCTCGACGGGCGCAGCGATCTATACTCCCTCGGCGTCACCTTCTATCGGATGCTCACGGGCCAGCTACCGTTCCAGGCCGATTCGATCAACGCCTTGATCCATCAACATCTGGCGCGACGTCCCACGCCGCCGCACGAGTTGCGCGAGGGGTTGCCCGACGACGTCGAGCGGATGATCTTGCGGCTGCTCGAGAAAGACGTGGCGGCGCGCTACCAGACCGCCGAGGGCTTGGCCGAAGACATCGAGCGCACGAAAAGCGGGCAGCAGGGATTCGAGCTCTCGACGGATGCGCGCCAGCAGGCGCAGGTCTTCAACACGATCGGGCTGGTCGGTCGCGACAACGAGCTCGAGACGATCGATCGGCTCCTCGGTCGCGCCGCCGCGGGTGACGGCCAGGTGCTCTTCGTCTCCGGATCGGCAGGGATCGGCAAGAGCCGCCTGATGGACGAGCTGCGGACCCGCGCGGCGAGTAAGCGCGGCACCTTTCTGATCGGCTCCTGCGAGGAGACGGACCGTCGAATCCCCTTTCACCCTCTGAAATCGGCGATCTCCGACTATCTGATGCAGATGCGCGGCGAGACGACCAAGGTCTCGCGGCTGCGTTCGATCGGCAAGCGGTACGGCGGCGTCCTCTGTCAGATCATCCCCGAGCTGAAACAGATCCTCCCCGAGATCGGACCCGCGCTTCCGGCGAACACGCCGGCCCAGGCGCGAAAGCGGCTCTTCTTGACCGCTCTGGTCGACCTCTTCTCGCAGTGGGGCGCGAGCGGTGAGCCGTTGGTCTTACTGCTCGAAGATCTGCACTGGGTCGATCTCGGGACGCTGCAGTTCCTCGAAGCGGCGGCGGCCAAGCTCACGAGCGCCCATTGCCTGGTCGCCCTGACGGCGATCGACGAGGCGAGTGGCCACCCGCGTCGCTTGAGTCGCTACCTCGGGATCATGCGCGAGACCAAGGCGCCGTTCACCGCGTTCGAGCTCGCCCCCTTCGACCTCGAGGCGATGCAAGCCTTCATCATCGGAAAGCTCGGACAACCGCCAGAGCGCTTGAAAACCGTGGCCCGCCTGGTGCTGCAGCGAACCCAGGGCATCCCCTACGAAGCCTCGACCTACGTCGAGACGCTGGTCACAGAGGGCGTGCTCTGGCGGGACCCGGGCGGCTGGAAGCTCGACGAAGAGAAATTCGACACGCTGCGCTATTCGACGGAAGTGGTCAACACGATCGTCCGGCGCCTGGCGATGATCGATCGCGCCAAGTACCACCTGCTCTCCCTCGCCTCGGTGATCGGCAACGAGGTCGAGTTCGCGCTCTTGCACCACATCTCGGGGCGCTCGGCGGACGAGCTGATGGACGCCCTCGAGGAGGGAACGCGGCATCGGCTGATCGTCCAGCAGGGCCACCAGCTGCTCTACAAATTCAGCCACCAGAAGAT
>JAGQJP010000344.1 GCA_020430585.1 Myxococcales bacterium
CGGAGGCCCCGCCCACGCGAGAGGTGTCGCCTGGACCATTCTCGTAGCCCGCGGCGGTGACGACCGCTTTGCCGTTGAACGGGTTGAATGCGATATAGCGCGTCCCCGCTTTCGGCGCCGACTTCCAACGCATGTTGATGTACCAGGTCTCGGCCACCATCGGCGGTTTTGCCGTCGTCGAGCCCTGTCCGTAGTTGTTCGTCGGCTCGCAGCATGGCGCCCAAGGCTCGTTCCGGTTCATCGTGTAGCCCGAGAGCTGGGTCGAGAGGGTGTAGTGCTCTGCGATCCGATCGGTGAAGCTCGTCGGCCAACCGCTCGGGAAGAACGTCTTGCCGCTCTCGTCGTTGGCGATCTCTTCCTCTTTGGTGAGCAGGTGCGCCTCGAGGACGACGGGGCCCGTGGCGGGCATGCTCAGCAGATCGCTGGTCCCGATCCGCGCCAGAGAGTCGCGCTTCATCCCGCACTTGCTGGTGTCTGGAATGAAGAACACGCGCAGCGTATACGCCCCCGGTTGCGGCGTCCCGCCCGAGACGAAGGTGTCGGCGACGAGATAGTAGACGCCCGCGTCGAGGTTGGCGCTCAACGCGCGATCGTGGCGGGCGAGACAGGATTGAGCATCGAGCTTCGAGAGCAAGTGAATGTCGATGTCGACGCCCGTCCCGTCCTCGACGGAGGCGATGATCGTCCCCGGCTCGTGGGTTTCGAAGACGTAGACGTACTCGGCGCCGCTCTCGTTGGTATCCGACGCGCAGTTGTAGGTGTCGAAAAGAGTCCGCGACGACTGAGTCGTATCGCGCTTGTCGGTGTAGGGGAACGTGCCGATTACGATCGGGCAATCCGCCCCGCTACAACTCGGGATCTGGCTGTCGAAGAGATCGGGCGCGCCGTCGTCGGGCAGCATATCCGCCTCGCTGTCGCTCGAATCGCCAGGATCGGTGTCCACGAGGGCGTCTTCGACGCCGACGTCCGACGGCGCGTCGCCCTGTAGATCGAATGAGACGCTCGTATCGAGCAGAGTCGCGTCCGCGCCACCCAAGTCATCGATCTGCGAGTCGACAGCCGATGTGTCGCCTGTGTTCGCGGTTGATGAGGTCGTACAGGCGACAGCTGCCAACAAGAGCACGGTCGCGACCGCGATCCCGATCGGCAGTCTCGCGGGAAACAACGAAAGGATCTCGGTTCGAACGTTCATCTCGGCCTCCGACCTTTCGCACACTCTACCGCCAGATCAGCGGCGACTGCAAGCTGCAAGAGTGTCGTGTGCAACTTTTGTTTCCGCGGAGAATCGGGTATGCTGTCAACCGTGGAGGTTGGGTATGCCGCGGCCGAGCGATGAGTGGTTCTATCAACAGCGGATCGAAGGGCTGATCCCTCACGTCGATCAGACACTCGATCGGATCGGCGCCGCGCGCCGCAGCGCCGAACGGTGTACCGAGATCGTCAATCAAGCGTCGCCCAACGACGAGGTGCGACAGCGTCAGGAGCTGCGCGAGCTGGTGCCGCTCTACCAACAGTTTCGCGATGAGGCGGACACGATGATCTCGCGGTTGCGCGCCTCGGTCGACGCGATTCGCTCGGACGTGCTGCGTAGTCGGAGCATGTCGGCGCTGCGCGAGCTCTCCGACGAGTTCGCACTCAAAGACCTGCCCGAGCGAGGCGAGAGCTACCTCGAAGAGTTCGAACGGCGGCTCGTGCGAAATCGTCAGGCGGCGCTGGTCCGCGAGTCGAAGACGCGACGCGTACGGGTCGAGGCGCGGCCGATCAGCTCGGCCGCCGGAAACGAGAGCCACACCGCGACGGCGACCTCCGAGGTCGATCCCGAGGCGGCGATCACCCGCGCTCTCCCCGGGGCGCATCCTGCAACCCCTGGCGTCGCTGCCGTCGAGGTTTCGAGCGCCGCGTTGCAGCCGCCCCGCGCCTCGATGACGCCGGTCCGGATCGTGCAGTCGCGTCCGACCCAGGAGCAGGTCAACGCGGTTCCCCGCCCGATGACGGCAGAAGAGCTGAACCGCCGCGACTATCGCTCGCCAGGCCGCTTCGTCGAGGGGCTCTCCGCGGTCTCGAATCCGATGGTGCGGGCGTCGAACCCCCGACCAACGGCGCCTCCGAGTGCGAGCGGCCCACGACCGGCGACCAGCCCAGCAGGGGCCGCGCCCGCGAAGAAGGGGCAGCGCTCCGACGGTACGGTGAATCGCTTTGCGCTGCTGGACATCGACTGGGGTGAAGAGGCGGAAGCCGAAGCCGAGGCCCAGGCCCAGGCAGAGGGCGCAGAAAGCGCCACGGCGAAGAACGAGGCGGGTCGGCCGAAAACGCCCGAGCCCTGAGCGAGCCGGCGCCACGAATCGCTACCGTCAGGAAACGAGAGCTCCGAGCCGATCAGCCCGTCGACGCACCGCGTCTGCGCAAGAGCGTGATCAATCCCAACCCCGCCGCGAAAATCCACGCCAAATTGAGACCGAGCAATAGATCGAGGAGCGCCGGGGCGGCCCAACGTTTGTAGATCGCCAGGGGATACCACACATTCCAGAGATTCCACCACGTTCGCGTCGCCAGGAGCCAGTCCGTCCGGTCTCGCAGGCGAGGAGGTCGACGGTGAAAGACGCTGGGGTTGGGCGCACGGCCCTCGGGCAGGCGGCCGATTCGCTCGAGGGCTCGAATCGTGCGACCACCGAGCTCCCAGGCGTCGGCGATCTGATCGGTGATCCGAAAGTAGCGCCACGAGAAGTAGATCTCTCTGCGTTTGTCTGCGTCGTAATGCCAGCCCTGCTCGAGACGGCGCGCCGAGTAGTAGCGATCGTTCTCGACGAGGGTCGCCGAGAGCTGCACCAGGAGCGAGAAGCCGATGACCACCGCCGCGATCGCGTGAAACCACCTGCGCGAAGGCCACTCGGCGAGGGGCAAGAGAGCGACGGCGGAGGCGGCAACGAGATATCGGGGCCCCCACGAGTAGTCTCCGCCCCAGTGGAACAGCGCGGCGTGACCAGCGTAGCTCGAGAGGACGAAGACCAGGATCGCGGCGCCGGTCGCGTGTTGTCGACGGACGAAGCGCCCGAAGAGCGCGACGGAGAGAAGCAATGGCGGCGTGAAGAGGAAGACGCTCTTGGAGGGGCTGACGAGGAAGCCGTAGAACCCCTCCAGATGGATCCCGGCCACACGGTTGACGAGCTCGGTGACGGTCGTCCGCGGGACGTTGGGCAATAGCGCCGTCGCCGAGCCCCGGGTGTGAACGCCAGCGAAGCGATACCACCAGTACCAGCGGTCGAAAGCGGCGAAGGGCGCGAAGCCAGCGAGCAGAACGACGCTGCGGGCGAACCACCAGCGAGCGACGGCAGCCCACGGGAAACGACGAGCGCCGTACGCGTCCTGCGGCTGTGCCGAGGCGACGGTTTCACGCGAGCTCGCCGTGTCACCCGCGGGCGGGAGGTCCCGTGGGCTCGGGGCGCTCTGTTCGTTCGGTGGGCGAGAGGCATCCCAGCCCGCGACGGCGAGAAATACCAGGGCCGCTGGGAGAAGGACGAGGTTCGATTGCTTCGTCAGCAGCGCCAGCCCGATTCCGGCACCCGCCAAGAGGAGCGGCGCCCAACGACCGCGTGCGCCCTTCACGAGGCCGAAGAGCGCCAGAAAGACCCAGAGCGTGCTGAGCGCCGCGTCGTGCGTCGATGTCGCGTAGGGCCAAACGATCGAGGCGGCACCGACGATCGACGCCACGGCGACCGCGCGACGGAGGGAGTAGCCGAGCTCGAGCAGAAGCAAGAAGATCAGCAACGGAGCGAAGGCGGCACAGACGGGAACGGCGGCCGAGGCGAGGCGTTCGCCACCGATCGCGGCAAAGGGCACCATCAGCAGCGAGTGGCCGACGGGATAGTTCGCGAATACGCGAAAACCGCGGCCCACACGCGTGCCATCGGGGTGCAGCTCGCGCCAATCGTCGCCCCAGATCGACAACGGCGTCACCGTGTAGGGGCGCCGCACCCGTCGCCCGCCCCGCACGACGACTCGGCTATAGAGCTTCATGTAACCGAGAAGCGAGGAATAGTCGGCCTCGATCAGGGGCTGTAGGGGCAGCGCGGGCGACGAACGGGCGACCTCCCAGATGAAGGCGCCCTCGCCCCAGACCATCACGTGCGGCGCGAGCGAGACCAGCCGCAGCGTATCGACGTGCAGCTCGCCGCGTTCGAGCAAGCTCCGCGTGACCGCGTAGCGCAGCCCACCGTCGACCCCTTCGAAGCGAAAGGGGCTGGTCAACAGGTAGAGACCGACAAAGAAGGCGAACAGAGCGCCCGCGGCGAGCAGTCGGCGGCGGCGCTCGATCGGTGGGTGCCTCGCCAGCGGGCTCACCGCCCACCTCGCGCGGCGTCCCGCTGTGTTCGCTCTTTGAAGAGCGAGAGGTACCGCTGCGCCTGCCGGGTCGGAGCGTATTCCGATTCGGCGAAGGTGCGGCAGCGCTGGCGCACGGCGTCTCCGGCGAGGCCGCCCGCGATCACCTGTTGGAGAGCCTGCGCGAGCCCGGCGACATCGCCGCCCGAGACCAGGTGGCCCGTGCGTCCGTCCTCGATCATCTCGGGAATGCCGCCTGCGTCGAACGCGATGATCGGGGTGCCGCAGGCGAGGCTCTCGAGGATGGTGTTCGGCAGGTTGTCCTCTACCGAGGGCACGACGAGACAATCCGCCGCCGCGTAAGCCAGCGCCAGCGTCGTCTCGTCCGCGAGCCGCCCGAGGTGATGCGTCTCGAAGCCATGCCAGCGCCCAGGCGGCTTTCTGGCGCCGCCAAACACGACGACGACGGGGGACGCGTCCAGGCGCTCTCGCTCGAGCAGCTCCAGAGCGCCCGCGAGATAGCGATATCCCTTGCGCGGGTCGCCCGTCGCGTTGACCGCACCGAAGAGCAGAAGTGGGCGCTCCGCTGGGAGACCGAGCCACTCGCGCGCTCGACGTCGAGCGATCGGTCGGAAACGGTCGAGATCGAGGCTGTTCGGGATCGTCTCGATCGACACGCCCCGCAACAGCGGGCTGCTCGCCGCGATCGAGGCGAGCCAGCGACTCGGCGTCACCGCGCACCAATCCAACCCTCGATAGGCCCGCTCGCGCCGCAGGATACCGAGGCGCGAGAGGTCGATGGGCGAGGTCGAGCCGAGTTGCGGGCAGCTCCCGCAGCGCTCCCGGTATCCGCGACAAACGCCGGGATAGTGGCAGCCGCCGGTGAAGGCCCAGGCGTCGTGGAAGGTCCAGACGATCGGCGCGCCGAGCGCTGCGAGCGACTCGAAGGGCAACATCCCGCCCGCAACCCAGTGCAAGTTCACGATCTCCGGGGCGAACGAGCGGATCTGGCGCGCGGTCGTGGCGGGCCAGAGCGCCGGGCTGAAGAGCGCCTCTCCCCGGTCGCGATAGAGCGGCAGCATCGCGCGATCGAGATGCGGACGGGCGACGCCGATGGCGCGTCCGACGAGGCTGGACGGGGCGAGAACCGACGGATCGTCCCCCCAGCGCTGTTGGACGAGCATCCCGGCGTCGACGCTGGGCTGGGCGGAGAGGGCGCGGTAGAGCCGATACGCCGCGCGGTCGGCGCCGTATCTCCCATCGGTCGCCGAGACGATCAAGACGCGCATCGGTCCTCCGCGAGAGAGCTGACGATCCGCTCGGCGACAGCGCTCCAGGTGTGCCGAGTGAGCACATCGGCGCGACCGCGCTCTCCGAGGCGTTGGCGTAAGCCAGGGTCGGCGGCGAGGCGTGCGATCGCCAGCTTCAGTTGCCCTACATCACGCACGAGGAGCATCTGCTCGCCGTCGCGAAAGACCTCGCGAACGGCGGCGACGTCGGGGCCGATCACCGCCTTGCCTGCGGCGAGATACTCGAAGAGCTTCTGCGGGCTGCCGTACTGTTGGCTGAAGGGAAATAGGGCGATATCGAAGGCCGCGACCGTTGCCCGGCCACGCTCGTAGGGGAGCCAGCCGAGGAAGGCGACGGCGCCCTCGAGGTCGGCGCGGCGGGCATCGATGCGCGCCCGCACAGCTGGCCCGTCATCTCCATCTCCAGCGAAGATGAGGGCGAGATGTCGGGCGCCCGCGGCGCGCATGTCAGCCACGGCGTCGACCAGCAGCGGGAGATCGCGGAAGCGCTCCATCCCCCCGAGGTAGCCGAGGACGATGCGATCGTCGCCGAAGCCGAGCGCACCGCGAAGCGCCGCCCGGGCCGCGGGATCGGGAAAGAACTGCTCCGGGTTCACGCCGTTGTGACAGACCAGCAGCCTGCGCCGATCGAGGCCGACCTCACAGAGCATCTCCGAGAGCGCCTGCGAGACGCAGATCACACGCTCTGCCCGGTTGAATTGCATCGCCTCGAATCGGCGGAACGCGCGTCGTAGCGGAATCGCGTGAAGCTCCTCGACGAAGAGCGACGCGTTGACCTCGAGGGCGAGGCGCAGCGTGGGAAAATCGCGCTGCAAGAGGGAGAGCATCAGCGTCGAATACGCCGTCGCGCGCAGGATCAGCCAATCGAAGGCACGGCGTTGCAGATAGGCACGCAGCCGCGGATAGTACTTGGTTCCACGCAGCCAGAACGACGCGAAGAGCCGCCAGTGGTAGGGCAGGCGCAATCCCGCGATCGCCGTCCCCTCGCGCTTCGGAGCGACGTCGAGTGGGACCACGGCGGCGGTCGAAACGGCGGGGTGCCGTTCGAGTGCGCCGAAGAACTCGCGAGCGTGCGTACGCCCGCCGTGGCCCGCATAATAGGCCTCGGAGAAGTAACAAACTCTCAACCGTCGCCGTTCCATTTGGGTGACTGTGCGAGCTAGTATACCATAGCGTCGAGGGCTGCCAAAAAGAGGAGCGAGTGTGCCGAAGGAGCTCACAGAGACCGTGAAGCGGCGCGTCGCCGAGTTGGGCATCGTGACGGTGACGCGTGACGATCGGTGCGGGCTCGAGCGCACGTGGCGTTCGATCGAGCGCCAGAGTCGCAGCGTGCGCTGGCACGTGGTCGATGGCGCCTCGCGAGACGGTAGCCTCGAGTGGCTGCTCGAGCTGCGACAACGCGAGCCGCTGCTCAGCTTCACCAGCGGCCCGGACGACGGCCCCTACGACGCGATGAACCGTGGGTGGCGCGCGCTCGAGGCGACGTACCTGCTCTTTCTCAACGCTGGCGACGAGCTCTACGATTCGACGAGCCTCGAACGGGCGGAACGGACCCTCGCGACGAGCGACGCGCCCCTGGTCTGCTGCGACGTCGTCCTCGTCGATCGGCAGGGCCGCAACAGCCCGGGACGGCCGGTCGAGCGGAGCCTCGCCGCGCTGGATCGCTTCAACGCGATCTTCCATCAAGGCGCGTTGATCGCCAGGACGCTCCTGCAGGGGCTCGGGGGCTACGACACGCGCTACCGCTTCTGTGCGGACTACGACTTCTTTCTGCGCTGCCGCGAGAACGGTGTCGAGGCGCTCTTTCCGACATTTCCGCTCGCCCGCTTCGTCCGCGATGGGCTGACCCATCGCCGCTCCCTCGCCTGGGCCTACTACCGCGAGATGGCCGGCGTCCAGCGCGCCCACCGCCTGCCCGTCAATCGATCGCTCTATCTGATCGGCGGGGCGAAAGCGCTACTCGGGGAAACGCTGAGCGACGCGCTGCGAGCCAGGATCAGCGCCCTCTTCGGCGGAACGCGCGGGGCGACGCCCCTCGGGAGGGAGTGAAGTGCGCTGGTCCTTGATCATTCTGACCTATGACGCTGAGGCGACGATCGAGCGCTGCCTGCACTCGATCGCCCGTGTCTTCGACGGCGAGGAGCTCGAGGTGCTGATTCACGACAACGGCTCCCGGGACGCGACCGTCGAGCGCCTGCGCCGCATCTCCGAAAGTGGCGTGTTGCCGCTGAGGCTCTATCTCAGCCCGAGAAATCAGGGGACGACGGTGCCGCGCAACCGCCTCGCGCGCCTCTCGCGTGGGGAGTTTCTGATCGTTCTCGACGCCGACACCGAGCTGGTGCAGCTGCCGCCCGTCGAGCTCGCCGAACGACTGCGCGCCGAGCCGCTGACGCTGATCGCTCCAGAGCTGCGGCTCGGCGACGGCTCGGTCCAGGACTCGGTGCGCCCCTTTCCGACGGTTGGTGACAAACTCCGCCGCGCCTGGGGGATCGTCGCTCGTGCAGCGCCGCTCACCGCCGACCGTTATCACCTGCCGCGCCAGGACGCCCTCGACGTCGACTGCGCGATGGCCGCTTGCTGGGTGCTCACTCGCCAGCTCTGGGAGCGGGTCGGTGAGTTGGACGAACGGATCTTCTACTCCCCCGAAGACCTCGACTGGTGCCTGCGCTGTTGGCGGGCGGGCGGCCGGATTCGCTATGATCCCCGCTATCGGGTCAACCACTTCGCCCAGAAGCTGTCGCATCGTCGCGTGTTCAGCCGCGTCAACCTGAGGCACGCCAGCGGGCTCGCCTACTACTTCGCCAAACATCGCCACGCCTGGCGGCGGCCTCGAGGCGCATCCGACGCGTGAGCTCGCGCATCGGTGCGAACCTCAGGACTGACGGAAGACCTCGGGCAGATCGGCGGCGAGATGAAAGCCATCCCAGGCGGGGATGTTGTCGTGCTTGACCATCGGCACCAGCGGTTGCTTCTGCAGCGACGCGGCCCCATCGACCCGAAGCGTCGCCCCGCTGATGTACGCCGCGGCGGGCGAGAGGAGGAAAACCACCGCCGCCGAGACCTCGCTCTCGGTGCCGACACGGCCGGAGGGGTTCTGCAGCATCACCTCGGCGGCCATCGCCTGAATCTGCGGGGGATAGTTCTTCAACCCGCTGGAGAGAACGAAACCCGGCGCCACGGCATTGACCCGCACCCCTGAGGAGGCCCACTCGATCGCCAGTGTCTGCGTCAGGTTGACCACGCCAGCGCGAGCCGCTCCCGTGTGCGCCATTCCCGGAAAGCCGTTCCACATGTCGGCGACGATGCTGACGACGCTGCCCCTGCGCTGGCGGGAGAAGCTGTGGGTGAAGGTGGCGTGGGTCACGAACCAGGTTCCGTTGAGGTTGGTGTCGATTACCGCGCGCCAGCCCTTTGGGCGGATCATCGATGCGGGCGACGCGAACTGGCCGCCAGCATTGTTCACGAGCAGCTCGATCGGGCCATGGGTCTCGACGAGCTCTCGAAGGGTGCGGTCGACCTCGTCCTCCTCTCGAATGTTGAGCACGACGTGCTCCGCGTCTCCGCCAGATGCGCGAATCTCGCCGACCGTCGACTCGAGGGGCTCGGGGCGGCGCCCGGCGATCAGCACCTTGGCCCCCAAAGACGCCAGCTCGTGGGCGATACAGCGCCCGATCCCCGTGCCGCCACCCGTGACCAGCGCGACCTGTCCTTCGAACAGACCGTCCCGAAATACCGAATTGAATCGTGTTTCTGCGCTCACTCTCGCCTCCTCGTCGCTCCCAGCTGCGGACTCGGCGATTATGCCTCAACTAGCGGAAGCGGCGCAACGCGGACCAGGGGAAACGGGGCCAGAACGGCGTGTCGAGCCCCGCCGGGTCGTCGACTCGAAACCAGGGCGAGCCGTCGTTCGCCCGGAGCACGTGGAAGTCCTGAGCCGGCATGAAGCCCTGTCCCAGTAGCGCGACGCGGTGCCCGCTCGAATCGCCGGCGATGTCGAGGACGATCACGGCGTGTCCTGGGCTTCCACCGAGGACGATGTAGTCGCCGATCGCCAGCTCCGCGCGAGAAACACGCTTCCCTTCGCGGGCGATCGAGATCGTCCCGGCGAAGATGAAGAGGTCGCGGAGATAGCGCTCGAACGACGCGCGGCCGCTCCCCTGCGGCGCGCCACGACGAATTTGGACGCGCCGCCCGACGACCCGTGGACGGTCGCCGCGACTCCAGGCGTCGAAACGAGAGAGAAAGCCGCTGGTATAGTGAAAGGCGATCTCCCGAAACCGCCGCTGCCGGTAGAGATACTCGGCGCGCAGTCGAAGGACGGAGTCGGCGCACTGCTGTAGATTCCCTCGCACGAGGGGCAGCTCGACGACCGCGGCGAGGCGCGGATCGCCTCCCGGGACGATCAAGCGCCCATCGTAAGCCCGAACCGGGGTTCCGGGCGGGCGAAGCGGAAGGTTTCGCAGGAACTCCGCAAAGCTACCGCGCCTCACGGCGATACGCCGAAAGCCCGACGGTGGGGCGAAGCGCGACGCGAGCGGTTGAGGGCGGGCGTGTCTAGCGAGCCAGGGATAGCTTCGGACGTCAACGGTCGCCGACGGAGCCGCCTGCGAGCGCCACGAAGCGCCGATCCCGAGCGCGAGGGTGACCGCCAACACGACGGACGCAAAAGCAAAGGTCCTTCGACCAGAGATGCTCATGGACGCTCCTTCAAACGTCGTTCGCTCTGTTCCAGCAGGCGTCTCGCCGGCGCCAGAGTGGGGGCGATCTGCAGCGCGCGGCGAAGGTGCCGAATCGCATCTCGATAACGTCCGCTGCGATAGTAGATCTTCCCGAGCTCGATGTGAGCGTTGATCCCGTAGGGAAAATCGCGGGCCATCTGCTCGTGCATCCGTTGGCTCGAGCTCCAGTGCGTGTTTCGACGAATGGTCAGGGCGCCGTAGGCCAGGGTGATCAGCAGGCCAGCTACGAGTAGCCAGCGCACGCCCCGTGTTGACGAAACCGGCGCGCCCGAGTCGGCTTCCGCATTGTATCCCGCGGAAGCGGGCGGGCCCGACGCCGCCTCGGAGTGCGGGCTGACAGCCCCGCGAGAGGTGCAGAGGCGGGTGACGATATCGCAAAGACCGAGAAGGAATGCCGCAGACGGGAGGTAGACGAAGCGATCACCGGCAATGTCGAAGTGCGGGATGATGTGGGCATAGGGTAGCAGGGCGAGTATGAACCAGCCGGTGGCGAACGCGGCGATGTCGATGCGTCGTCGAAGGGCGACGGCACCGAGGGCGAGGAGCGAGGTCAGCGCCAATAGGCCCGCGATGGCCTGCAGATCGCCGAGCGAGGTGACCGGAGGGAGGATCGCCCAATCGTAGAACGCACAAAGGGGCTCGGGCCAAACCAAGAGCGAGAGGTCGAGGGCGAGAACCTTGAGCTGCGTCAGGGCGACCTGCCAACCCGCGAGGCCTTCGAAGACGTTGTAGTGCGGCGCTTCGGTGATCAGCGCGCGGGCGACGAGATAGCCAGCGCCGACGCATGCGAGGGGGAGATAGTCGACGACGCGGCGCCAGACGAAACGGCGAGTGGCGAGGTCGAACCAGACGACGGCGGCGGCGAGTGTGATTCCCGGCTCTTTCGAGAGACAACTCGCGGCGTAGGCCAAGGGGACGAGGGTCAGGGTCGGCCAGCGCAATCCGCGTCGCCTGCCCCAGACGTGCGCCGCCAGGCCGAGGAGATAGAACAGGGAGAAGAGGAGCGTCGTGCGATAGGTGACCACGTTCAGCGCCTCGCTGTGCAGCGGATGCACGGCGAAGATCGCGGCGACGGCGAGCGACGCCACTCCCGGGACGAGACTGCGCGCGAGGGCGAGAAACGCGAGACTCGCGGTGAGATGGAGCAGCAGTTGGCTGATGCGAAATCCCGTCGGCGAGAGACCGAACAGAGCGTAATCGATGCTGTAGCTGGTCAACGCCAGCGGACGCCAGCCGATCGCGCCCTGCTTCTTGTAGCGCGCCTGCGCACGCTCCGAGGCCCAAGGTTTGGTGAAGAACGACGGGACGTGCGAGAGGCTACGGATCGAGGGGTTGGCGACGATGAAGAGCGGATCGTCCCATACAAAGGGGTTCGAGAGGCTGTTGGCGTAGACGCCGAACGCCAATGCGGCGATCAACGCGTACTCGGCGGGCCTGCGCCAACTCGGAGCCGCCGCGCCACTTGGGCCTCTCCGTCTAACCTCGTGCTCTCCCATTGCAGGCGAATTCTACCATAGGCGCCGATCGCGGGCTCAGGTATAATCGGCGGCATGCGCATACTCGGTATCAACTTTTCGATCGACGCCGCCGCCGCTCTCGTCCGCGATGGCGTGATCGTCGCGGCAGCAGCGGAAGAGCGGTTCAGCCGACAGAAACACGACGGCCGATTTCCCGAGCAGGCGATCGACTTCTGCCTGCGCCACGGCGGGCTCTCCTTCGACGACGTCGACGCGGTCGCCTTCTTTTGGAACCCGGGTGTTCACGCCGAAACCTTCCAGGGGCGCCAATCGTCGGGCATTCGACACCACATGGAGTATCTCTATAGTGTGCCGAATCACCTGTTGCGCCGCCTCGACGGAAGGGGCGTCCGCCAGCTCGACCAGGTGCTACACCTCGACGACGGCCGTCGACTGACGGTTCATTACCTCGAGCACCACCTCTGCCACGCGGCGAGCGCGCTCTATCTCTCGCCATTCGACGAAGCGGCGTTGCTCACCGTAGACGGCTACGGCGAACGAACGGCGACGCAGATCTGGCATGGACGCGATCGAATGATCGAGCCACTCTGGCGCCAGGAGTTTCCCCATTCCCTCGGCTCGTTCTACGCCGCTTTCACGCAATACCTCGGATTCAAGCCGAACAGTGGAGAGGGCAAGGTGATGGGCCTCGCCTCATACGGTGGCGACTCTCTGGTCTCGGCGATCGACTCGATGATTCGTCTGACCGACACCGGCTTCGAGCTCGACTTGAGCTATTTCGCCTTCTTCCAGCCGCGACGCCGGCGGTACTCCGAGAAGCTGGTCGCCCTGCTGGGCCCCGAACGCCATCCCCGCGAGGTGCCGACCCAGCGTCAGATGGACGTCGCCTACGCGGCGCAGAAGGCCCTCGAGAAGACGATGATCCACCTCGCCCGCATCGCGCGGGAGCGGACGGGTTCGAAGAACCTCGCGGTGGCTGGAGGCGTCGCCCTCAACTGCGTCGCCAACGGGCGGCTCCTCGAAGACCGCGCCTTCGAGCGGTTCTTCTTCGTCCCGGCGGCGGGGGACGCGGGGGCGGCACTGGGCGCCGCACTCTATGTCGGCCACGGGCTACATGGTCAGCCGCGCGCGGCCCCGCCAAACCATGATTATCACGGGCCGGAGTACACCAGCGAGCAGGTCGAGGCGACGCTGAAACGGGCCGGGTTGCGCTATGTGCGGCTCGACGATCCGTCGCGTCACGCCGCCTCGGCCCTCGCCGCCGGCCGAATCATCGGCTGGTTTCAAGGGCGAATGGAGCTGGGCCCACGGGCGCTGGGCAACCGTTCGATCCTCGCCGATCCTCGTCCCGCCGGAATGAAGGACCTGCTGAACGCGCGCGTGAAGTTTCGCGAGCCCTTCCGCCCCTTCGCACCCGCCGTGCTCGCCGAGGCCTGCGGCGACTACTTCTCGCGCGCCGAGGCCTCCCCGTACATGTTGCGGGTCTACGA
>JAGQJP010000345.1 GCA_020430585.1 Myxococcales bacterium
CCCACCTCCTCGTCCCGTCCCGCCCGAAGCTCGACGCGAGCCCGCCCGACGGCTACAGTTTCCTGATCTCCGCCGCTCAAGGTGGCCTGCTCCAATTCGTCGACCCGATCGTCGCCTCCGTCGTCCCTATCGACGCGACCGATCGCTTTGGCACGACGGCGCTGATGTACGCCGCCGAGCAGGGTCAGAGCGCGTTCGTCGAGGCCCTTCTGGCGCGCGGCGCCGACGCCAGTCTACGCGATCGCGAGGGCCACACGGCGGAAGCGATCGCCCGTGCCCGCCAGCATGGCGCCATCGCCTCGCTGCTCTCCGCTCAGAGTGGCGGGTAACGCCGAATCCAGGCTCGAATCCAGGCGCTCGAGCTCGGAAGGCGCGTGTGGCTCAGCCGCAGCGACTCGAGGTAGGCCTCGAGGTGCCGCGAGGCGCAGCGATTGAGCCGCAGCGAGCGATAAGCCCGGGCGATGTTGTAGGCATTTGCGTTCGCTGGACAGAAATGATTCGCCCGATAGAACATCACCGCCGCCCGCAAGTAGTCCTTCCGACCGTACGCCGCGAGGCCCAATTGGTAATAGTGCTTGGCGATCGGCTTGTTGCGGCAGATCTGCGACGGGCGCACCACCAGCGCCGGTACGCAGCGCGCCGCGTCGCGGGTATCCGGCGTCTCGGGAGCCGGAACATCTGGCCGTGAAGGCGGGCGACGCGGCGGAGCAGGTCGGTCGGGCGCAGGGCCGCCGATCGGCGGCACGAACGCGTCGTCCCGCGTTGGCGCCGAGCAGCCCTCGAGGACCAGGGCCACGAGCAGGCCGATGAGGAGCCGCCCGATCACAGACGTCGCCAATGGACGGTGGCCGAGACGGGCTTGTGGTCCGAGAGATCGGTACCGTCAGCCGAGACGAACGTCTTCGGCACGTTCCAGCCGCTCGTCGTCAACTCGACGGTGCTCGACGAGCGGACGAGGATCCGGTCGATCAGCGTCTTGCCGCAGTTGGTGCTCCAGCACGAATCGGACAGTCCTGCGGCGTCGATCAGATGCTGAAGCTGCGTCAGATCGACCTCGTTCTCTTGGTGGAGATTGAAATCGCCAGCCATGATCACCGCCATCCCCGCCGAACGCTCGAGCAGCGTCTGGAGCAACAGCTCGATCGACTGGCCGCGGATCACGACGTCCTGCGCGCAGCCTCCAGCCTCCATGTGCAGGTTGTAGACATCGACCTCGACGCCCGGGGCGAGGGTATGCCGCGCGACGCTGAACCCCTTCGTCGCCAGGCAGTCGGAGGCGCAGTCGAATTGACCGTTGCAGCCCGGCCAGGCGATCCGCGTGTGATCCCTGAAGGGCGAACGGGAGAAGCGATTGAGCCCATCGCCGATGTCGGTGATCACCGGCTTCTCTTTCCAGGGCATGCTCGTGTATGGGAAGTGGATCTCGGCGATCAGCTGTGCGTGATACCAGAAGTCTTCCTGCACCACGACGAGGTCGAAGTCGTCGAGGAGCGGGCTGATCAGCGGCATGAATTCGATCGGATTGGACGACGAGATGCCCTGGGGCAACCCCGCGACGTTGTAAGTCAAAACCTTGAACGACCCGCTCGAGAGCGAGGCGTCGGGCGGCTCGTCCAGGTCGGCTGGGTCGTCCTCTGTCGAGCCGTCGGAGAACGCGGCGTCGACGACGTCGCCCAACGCGCTGGCATCGTCGGGGAAGCGCGCGCCGGCACGCTCGCTCGGACGATCACAGGCGGCCACGGCGACGAGTAGAATCGCGAACCAACAGGCTCGGGCGATCACGGCGACACTCCTTGTGCGATCCAGGGACGTCCCGACGATGGTAGCCCAAGCGCCGTGCCATTTCCAGCCCGCCTTGGGTCAGTCGCGACGATCGGATTGATTTTACGTGGTTCCGCGACGGGGTGCGGCGTTCGCAGAGGGCGGGGCAGCGACGCGCCCCGACCAAAGATTGTAGATCGGAATTCCTCTTCGCGCGTCTCAAGAGGACGTGCGAACCACCCAACGAGAAAGACGATGACACGAGCGACGCGCAACCTTCGAATTTGGCTGTTCTTCGGCCTCGCCCTGCTCTACGCCTCCCCTGCGATGGCGATCGGCATCATCCTGCCGCGGGACGAGAGCCTCGGGCCGCTGAGCATCAAGTACCACCGAGTCACCGCGACGATCAAGAACGGAACCGCAGTGACCTCGGTCAAGCAGAGCTTCCAGAACAACACCCACCGCATCCTCGAGGGCACATTCTACTTTCCCCTGCCCGAGGGCGCGACGATCTCGGACTTCGCGCTCTACATGAACGGCAAACGGATCAGCGGTAGCGTGCTCGAACGAGGGCAAGCGAGACAGATCTACGAGTCGATCGTGCGGCGGATGCGCGATCCGGGGCTGATCGAGTACATCAACCACAAGCTCTTCAAGGCGCGGATCTATCCGATTCCCGCGTCCGGGGAGATGAAGGTCGACATCGCCTTCACCCAGGTGCTGCCCTTCAACGACGGCGTCTATCTCTACGAATACCCGATGCGCACGAGCCACCAGGCGCTCAAGACGCTCAAAGACTTCACGCTGGTCACGCGGATCGAGTCGAGCATCCCGCTCAAGACGATCTACTCTCCGTCGCACAAGATCTTCGTCCGCAAGAAGGGGGATCACAACGCGACGGCGAGCTTCGAAGAGCAACACGTCGCCTTCACCAAGGATTTCACGCTCTACATCGCCGTCAGCAAGAAGTCGATCGGCCTCAATCTGTTGACCTACAAGCCGAAGGGCGAAGCGGGCTACTTCGTGTTGATGGCCTCGCCCAAGTCGAAGCTGCGGGAGAAGGAGATCATCGGCAAGGGGATCGTCTTCGTCCTCGACACGTCGGGCTCGATGAGCGGCGAAAAGATGACGCGCGCCAAGGCGGCTCTGAAGTATTGCCTGAACAAGCTCAACAAAAAGGACTACTTCAACATCGTACGCTTCAGCTCGGACGTCGAGAGCTTCGAGAAGCAGCTGGTACCCGCGAGCTCGTCAAATATTTCCAAGGCTCTCAAGTTCGTCGACCAGACGGAAGCCGCTGGCGCGACCGCGTTCCACGAGGCGCTGGTCGCCTCGCTCAAGCAGCTCGCCAAGTCGGACCGACCGAACATCGTGATGTTCCTCACCGACGGTCAACCGACGATCGGCGAGACGCGCTCGAGCGAGATCATCGCCGACGCCAAGAAGCAGAACAGCGTCAAGGCGAGCATCTTCTTCTTCGGCGTGGGTGACGACATCAACACCCACCTCCTGGATCGGATCGCCGAAGAGCATCGTGGCTTCTCGACGTACCTCAAGCCGAACCAGGATATCGAGCTGAAGATCGCCTCGTTCTACAACAAGATCAGCTATCCCGTGATGAGCGACATCAGCCTCGACTTCGGCAGCGTGAAGACCTACTCGATGGTCCCCAACCGCGTGCCCGATCTCTTCAAGGGCTCGCAGATCATCCTCTACGGACGCTATCGCAACGCCGGCCACACCGCGGTCACGCTGCGTGGGAAAGTCGGTGGCGAGACCAAGACCTTTACGTTCGATGGCGTCTTCGCTGCCGAGAACGACAAGAACGAATTCATCGCCAAGCTCTGGGCCTATCGCCAGGTCGGCTATCTCTTGGATACGATCCGCCTCAAGGGCGAGAGCTACGAGCTCAAACGGGAGGTGATCCAGCTCGCCAAGCGCTTCGGCATCGTCACGCCCTATACCTCGTATCTGGTGGTCGAGCCGAACACGACGGTCACGCGCAACCGCTGGCGCCGTCCGATGGAGCAACGCCGCATCTTCTTCCGCGGTCGTGACGGCACGCTCTCGCAGCCGACCAATCGACCCGCCCCAGAGCTCGGCGGAAGAGGCCTGAACAAACTCGACGATCTGAAGAAGGAGACGGGGCGCACAGGGATCAAGGTCTCGAAGAAGCTCGCGCTGATGCGTCACCGCCAGACGCTCTCGCCGAGCGACGATCAGGGCCGCCGTACGCGCTACGTAGCGGGCAAGCAGTTCGACTACAAGAACGGTAGCTGGACCGACTCGCGCTACTCGAGCTCGATGGCCACGCTCAAGATCAAGTACCTCAGCCGCGCCTATTTCAACCTGCTGACGGCGGCGCCCAAGCTCAAGCGCTTCCTCCAGCTCGGCGACCGCGTGATCATCGTCGTCGGCCGGGTCGCCGTGGTGATCAGCGATAATGGCGCCTCGGATCTGTCGATCTCCTCGATCCGCTCGAAGCTCGGTCGCTAACCGGCGCTGCCCGTTCCGTCGTCCATCGCGGACAGAAGACCCCACGAGCGGCCGTCGATCGAGCGAAACTCGCCAATCCTCCGGCGAGCTGGGGCTCAACGTCCCCATCCCCATCGACAATTACACGCAATTTTCAACACTTCCACGATGGCACAGCTCTTGCTTCGTACCTCACGTATTCGCGGCGCCCGTCGCCGACAACCCATTCGCGAAACCGAGGGAAATTGAGATGAAACGAGCAATGGAATGGACGATCGTGCTACTCGCCGCGCTGCTTCTGGCCGGGGGTTGCGGAACCAAGGGCAACGGCTCCGATTCGCTGCCGACCGAAAAGAACGACGGTCCCGGTAAATCCGACTCGAGCATCGATGCGGTCTTTCTCGAGATGGAGTTCGACGCCGAGCTCTTCACCAACTCGACCTGGAACGTCAAGAGCCAGATCGAGAACCAGTTGCTCTATACGATCGGCCAGCTCAACGGCGAGAACTCGATCAGCCGGCTGGACAAGGTCGAGCTGACGAACACCAAAACCGAATCGGTCACGGGCGGAAGCCGCGTCACCTACCACGCGAAGCTAGTCGTCGCCTGGGGCAAACGCAACTCGATTCCCGAAAGCTACACCTTCAAGTTGCCCAAGGACGTGACCTATGGCGGCCTCGAGCGCTTCACGGAAGCCTACAGCCACAAGTGCGTGGACTATGGCGCCCACGACGTCGACGCAAACTCGATGTGGTACTACTATCGCCCGACTCTCAGCGGCTGCTCGTTGGCGGCGGACCAGATCGTCGAAGCCAAGGCGACGGTGAAGACCAGCGAGATCAACACCAGCGGGCGCTATCCCGAGTACCACAAGGTCTGGGAAGACGGCGTCTTTCGGACCGTGGCGATCTTCGGCAAATACGAAGACGCCGCAACGTCGAACGGCGACTCGGGGATCTCGGCCTACAATCGCTTCGTCAGCGACATGATCGCTCGCCTCAAGCCCTACAATGCGACGACCGTCCCCGCTGAAGTACCCTCGCAGCCCGGCGTCGACGTGCCCGATGTCACCGTTACCGCGACCCTGCCCGATGGTAAGAAGGTCGAGGTCGTGATCCTCCTCGTCGACGGCGTTCGCACCGCGGGTGCGACCTTCGATGCGCGCTACGCCGCGGTCTCGGGCAAGGCGGACTTCATCGCCTACAATGGCCACTCTGGGCTCGGCGCCAACATTCGAGCGCTCGCGGGCAAGGGCCGTTGGGAGAAGGGCCAGTACACCGTCGTCTTCATGAACGGCTGCGACACCTACGCCTACGTCGACACGGCGCTGACTGACGCCCGCGCGGCGATCAACGACGACGATCCGAAGGGGACCAAGCACCTCGACATGGTGATGAACGCGATGCCGTCCTTCTTCGCCTATATGGCGCCGAACACGATGGCGATCTTCGAAGCGCTGCTGGCCTACGACGCGCCGAAGACCTACGAGCAGATCTTCAAGGATATCAACCGCTCACAGGTCGTGCTCGTCTCTGGCGAAGAGGACAACGTCTACTATCCCGGGTACACGGGTGAGACCGAGACGCCCGAGGAGTGGAGTGGATTGAACGAGAGCAACAGCGTGGACAAAGACGCCGAGCGGCACTACGAGACCCCGGTTCTCCAAGCCGGGACCTATCTCTTCGAGCTCTCGGGTACCGGCGACGCCGACCTCTACGTCCGGACGGGCGAAAAGCCGACCACGGCGCTCTACGACTGCCGCCCCTACCGTTATGGCTCCCAAGAGTCCTGCAAAGTGACGCTGAGCGCTCCTGCCAAGCTCTTCATCATGGTTCGCGGCTGGGATCCGAGCTCGGACTACCGCCTCGTCAGCTCGTCCCTCTGAGCGAAACGAAACGACCCGCCACGTTCCTCCCGATCATTCGATCCGTTGCCCAGCTCGCTTCGAAACATCTGTCGTGAAGGGATCGTCGGCGGGAGCGGACTGCGGGAGGCCACTCACATCTTCGCACCCGGCGGTCGGGCATGCTGTGCATCGATTCGAAGTCTATGAAATAAGACGGGAAACACCGA
>JAGQJP010000346.1 GCA_020430585.1 Myxococcales bacterium
GATCAGACGCTGAGCGACGCCGGCGACGCCCTCGGCGAGGACGGCACGTCGGACACGATCGGAGACGCCGATGACCTCGTCGATGCGGAGCCCTCCGACCAACTCGACAGCGAGCCCGGCGACACGAACCCAGGCGACGATGCCGTCGGCGACATCGGCGATGCGACGACGTCAGACGCCGCCGACATCGGCGACGATGCAAGCGGCGCGCTGGTCTCGGCCTCACACATCAACTATATCCAGTTCTGCGCCAGCGATCACAGCTTCGCGCTCTTCGGCGCTCTGGCCAATATCTTCCTCGCCAATCAGGTCGCGAGCCGGGAGATCACCTTTCTCCTCCAGCTCTCGATCGAGTCCGATCCATTGCAGAATGCCCTGAGTTGGTATCGCGGCACGATCGTGGGGGATCCGCCCCTCACCACGCAGCCGCCCCTCGACTGGAAGGTCCAGACGTCATCGAAGGTCGCATTCGACACGGTTTACGTTGGCAATGTCGTGCTCAATGCGTCGAAGACGGGGGCGTTCCCGTTGGCGCTGGCGTTCGAGGGCGTTCCGTTCGCCCTGATCGTGCAGTCGATGTCGCTCTCGGCGAGTTTGGGCGCCGTAGTCCCCGATGGCTTCGGCCTCTCTGGTGGAACCGTCACGGGGATGGTGCTCGAGTCCGACTTCAAGGCTGCGATGATCGCCGCAAAATCGTTCTGCGCGACGGCGCCGAGCGACAACAGCGTCTGTCCGATCGTCCTCGCCTGGGATCTCGACACCAACACGATCCCCGGCGTCTACGATGACCCGCTGATCGT
Source organism: Myxococcales bacterium (assembly GCA_020430585.1). Lineage (GTDB taxonomy): Bacteria > Myxococcota_A > UBA9042 > JAGQJP01 > JAGQJP01 > JAGQJP01. The sequence continues at coordinate 801 of JAGQJP010000346.1, forward strand.
CTTCGATCAGAAGGTCGGCGATAGCGCCGCCGCCAGCATCTGCTTCGACTTCAGCAGCGTACCCGCGAAGATCGTCGGTCAATACTGAGGCAGACGCCCTCAATTGGACGCACGATCCGATGCCCGACCTGCTCGTCGAGCGGGCGTGGTGACTCCTTCCGCGATGATGCCGGAGAGCGGCGTTCCCGGACCCGGGCGGTGATCTCACGATTCGCTCAGGCCGTCTCGAGATGCGGCACGAGGGAGAGGCAGCTGATCGAGCCGTCGGCCTTGGCGAACTCGCTGATCTCGACGGGCTCGATGGTCAAACCGGTCTGCGCCAGGAGAGCCGCGGTCCTGGGATAGCCCGCCGCGATGATCAGATGGGCCCCGATCCGGCGGCAGTTGGCGGCGGGCCGTTCGTCCGGGGTGACGTACCAGGCGTCGTAGCCCGCGAACTCTTCGGCCCGATCGCGAAACAGCGGGTCGAGGAGCAGGCGCCCGTCACCGAGGTCGCTCGCGCCGCTCTTCAAATGCAAGAGCGAATCGGGGACGGCGACGCTGCGAACCGGGAAGGGCGCGAACACCTGCGAGAGCCACTCCACCGCTCGGGCATTCGTGCGAGCCGAGCGACCGACGATCAGCTCCCGTGCGCTGACGAGGCAGTCGCCTCCGTCGACGATCACATCTGGGGGGGCGAGGGCGAGCGAGAGGCCCGCAGCTCGCAACGGCGCGACCAGCCGCTGCTCTTCGCCCTGTCTCGACGGAGCCGCCGAGCGTAGCAGCGCGGCGCGGCGCCCGATGATCAGGGCGTTGTCTTCGATGAACACGCCGTCTGGCTGGCCCGTCGCGGTCGAGATCTCGATGACGCTTGCTCCCGTGCGCCTCAGAGTGTCGCAGTATCCCGTATGCTGAGTGCGGGCGCGGGCGAGATCGATCGCGTGGGAGGCGTCCCGGCGTAGCGCCTCGGGAAACGAGGTCGGTACCGAGGCGACGTAGATCGTCGGCGCTGCGTCGCGTTGGGTCATTCGGCTCGCACCTCGGGTCGTTCTTGGTGGTCACGTGACGGGCGATCGGCTCCCCGCGCGAAGGAACGGGGCGCTACACCACGAAGGAGAGCATCTGCAAGCGCACGAGGTACTCGGTCAGCTGCGCCTCGTACTCGTCGATCATCAGGTCGAGGGTCACGGCGAGGACACCGCTTTCGCGCCGCGCGACATCGCCCGATAGCGGCATCTCGATTCCAGCGGCAAAGAGCACGCCGCTGATCCGCTCGCCGACGCCAGGAAGCTCTCGGTGGCCGTTGGTCTCGAGGGCGACGCCCTTGACGGACATGTTGAGCACGGGGAAGCGCTTGTCCCCGAGGGTCACATAGGCGGGCAGCTGCGCGGTCGGTTTGACGCGGCGATTGGCGCGTCGGTTCTTCGAGACCAGATCTTCGAGGACGTTGTAGAGCGGTTCGGAGAGCGGGGTCTCGGGAAACTCGAGGATCATGTCCCGCGCACGCTTCAGCTCGCGTTGGGTGTGGATCAGGTTGTGACGAATCTCTTCGGTCTGGTCCTTGTCGCGCATCAGCTTCGTCGTCAGGAGCTCGACGAGGTTGCGATAGACCGGTAGCCCCAAATCCGAGCGCGTATCGAGCAGCTCTTTGAGCGGCGAGCCGTCGAGGGAGAGGATCGTCGCCGTCTGGCTCACGACGGCCGTCGTGTTGCGACGGATCCCGGTCAGCGCGCCGAGCTCGCCGATCAGCTGCACGGGGCTGAGCCGAAAGACCTCGCGGCCTTCGCTCGAGAGCGTGACTTCGCCGTAGGCGAGGATGTAGAATTTCTGCGCCTCGTCGCCTTGGTGGAAGAGCGTCGTGCCCACCTCGAGGGTCCGAATCCGGCACGCCTCTACCAGTTGCTCGAGCTCCACGTCGACGACCCCGCGGAAAATCGGGATCGACCGAAGCGCGTTCACGATCTCTGTGCGGTTGGCTTCACTCATCGTCACGTCCATTCGTGCATGGCCATCTAATGTCCGGCAATTATAGCAACAAACATAGCCCCGTACAAGCGTCGCGTCGTGGGATTGGTGATTTGTCGGCGGCCGCGGGCTCTTGAAATCAGCGCATCAGCACGGCGAGCAGGTACAGGACGACGGCGATCCCGATACCCGCGAAGAGCAGCGTCGCGGCTCCGAGTCCGTCGGGGCTCCGTTTGAGCTTCACGTGTTCGGTGGCCCAGTAGTTGACCTGCAGCGGCTGTTTGCAATGCGGGCAGGTTCCGTACGCCTGCTCCGCCCGATTCTCCATCGTTTTCCCGCAAGCTGGGCAGCGCATCGGGGCTTTGTCCATCGCTCACCTCCCAAGGTATTCGTGCGTCATTCGACCAGTTCCGCTTCCATCACGTCATCGTCGGTCCCATCGCCGATGTTCGCGCTCAGTTGTCCGACCGTCGATAGCTTGGCCAGTCGCGATCGCGGGTCGCGCATCTCGGCGTAGGCCAACCAGGCCATCGCCAGGCGAATGGGCGCCGCGCCACGAGGACGAATCTCGACGTGGGGCGTGCGCTCCCGCCAGGAGACGAGCACCGAGTCGACGTCCCCCAGGCCCCAGGCATTCATTCGCTCGCCCCGCAGCAAGGCACCGCGCTCGCACAGGAGGAGGCGCCGATTGGTTCGTCCGACGAAGTAGCTCTTGATGCTCGCCGACAAGAACGTGGCGACGGCGAAGACCGCGAGGCCGAGGGTCACGACGATCGCTGCGATTCGCAGCATGGAGCCCGCCAGTCGGCTCATCGCAAAGCCGCCGACGGTGATCACCGCGACGAAGATCAGCAGCGCCAGAAGGTAGACCCGCGTCAGATTCTGCTCGGCCTCGGCGGTGCCGAGAAAGTCGAAGCTCTCACCGTCGCCCAGCTCGCGGACGAGTCTCGATTCGACGTCTTTGAGGGTATCCTCGACATACATGGTGGCCGTCGCCATCGCTACTCCTGTTTCGAGCTCTTCGCGTCGACGTTGTCTTGCACGATGCCTCGCGCTACGGGTGCCAGGCGTGTACCACTCGCGCGCAACGCGACATAGATCGCTCCAGAAAACGCCGCCAGCGACATCGCCAGCCAGATGCTGGCCCAGAACCAGTGCGGGAGAAACAGCGCTCGGGAGACGATCATCGCGTCCGAGCCGGAATCCCCAGAATAGAGCGTCCGAATGTCGAGTAGCGCGTTGAGACAGACCTGACACGCCACTAGATCGTACACGAAGGTGCGCCAGGGGTCGACCCCTTTGACCACCAGCAGCGCGAGCGCCCCGGCCAACGAGAGGAGCGCGACGAAGGAGAAGAACGTGCGTCCGTAGAAGAGCGCGCTGAAGGCCAGCGCGACGACCAGCCACTCGAGCACCGCGACTTCTTTCTTGCGCGTCTTCGCCAAGAGCATCGCGGCGCCGAGCAGCGTCGAGCCGAGGTACCCGGCGGAGGCGACGACGACCGTTCCGAAGCGACTATCGGCGAGCTTGACGAACATCGCCTCGCCCGAGGCCTTGGCGTCGGGTCGCAGGATCAGCTTTTCGAAATGAAAATTCACGCATTCGGCGGCGAGCCCCTGACACATCTCGTGGACCCAGGTGACCAGCAGCGAGAAGGGATAGACGACCCACTTGCCGAAAGGGAGCACCCAGAGCAGCAAGCTGAGCCCGAGCGCGACGAATAGCAAGACGTGGGGACGATTTTTCGGCGCGATGCGCTCGAGGAGCTGCTTCATGGATGCCTGGTGCCGTTTTTCGGCATCATCTTGTGCTTCTGGATCAGCGTCTGCCCGGGATTGAGGGTGATCAACAGGTGCAGACGCTCGTAGCCCTTGCGCAGGAGGACGATC
>JAGQJP010000347.1 GCA_020430585.1 Myxococcales bacterium
ACAGCCGGGTCGCGGTCTCGGCCTGTTGCGCTCCGCCTGCACGTTGCACGACGCCGTTGCCTGCCTGGTCCTCGGACGCGCCTACTTCTTCGGAAAGGGCGTGCGTCAGGATCAGAAGCTCGGGCTGCGCTATTTTGAAGGGGCCTGTCGCGAAGAGGCTCCCAAGGCGTGCACCTACCTCGCCGAGATCCACGAGCGTGGCCAGGTCGTCGAGAAAGACCTGGAGAAATCGGCGGATTATCGCCTCAGAGCTTGCGCCCTCGGCGAGCCGACGGCCTGTCTCGAGCTCGGCAAACGGGCCGCCGCTGGCGACGTCAAACACCGCGACTGCCGCAAGGCGGGATACTTTTACCAGCGCGCCTGCCGCTTTGGCGCCAAGTCGGCTTGTCGTCTCAGCTGCGGTTGATCGCGAATCGTTTCAACCCCCAGAGCCTCTATTTGTCGCCTTTGGACGGCGCATCTCCTTTGAAGGGCTTGACGGTCTGGGAGTGAGAGCGGAGCTTCCCGCCGAGGGACTTCGGGTCGAGGCGCTTGATCACCTCGCTGACCTCTCCGAGGCGCTGCCAGATCGCCTCGTCGCTGCGCAGCTTGAGCTCCATCGTCTGCAGGAGCGGCACGAGGGTGCCCTCGATGATCTGGCCGAACTGGCCGAGGACGATGTCGAGGCCGGGGGTCGGCAGGTTGTTGATCTGCATCGTCACCTCGGCGTCGCTGAAACGCTCGACGACCTGGTGCAGCTTCTTCAAGTAGGAGGCCATCATCGCCGCCTGGTTGTCCTCGGCAGCGCCCCGCGACGCCGCTTCTTGGCTGGCGATCTGCGCCGCTTCGCGGATCGTCGTCTGCAGCGCCGTCAGGTGCGCACCGACCCCGCTCGACGATTCGAGGGCCTGCTGGATCCCACCGAGCTGCGAGCCGAGGGTGTCGAGTTGGCCCACCACACGGGTTACAGGGTCGGCGTCGCCTCCGCCGATGCGCTGGGAGCGCTGGAAGGCGGCCTTGACCTCGTCCCAGCGCCGCTGCTCTTCGGGCTTCATCGCGCCGAGGAGCTCAGCGAGCTTGAGCAGGTTCTCTTCGGCGCCCGTCGTCAGCGTCTGCGCCTCGCCGACGTAGTGGTCGCGGATCAGCGCCTCGAGCTCGGCGTCGTTCATCACCGAGACGACCTTCTCCGCCATCTTGTTCATGTTGCGGTAGCTACCCTGCAGCTTGAAGGGCGGCTCGTTGCGGAAGGCGTCGGCCTGCGAGGCCGAGGCGATATACTGCTGGTTGACCCGCAGGACCACCGACTGGACGCGGGTCAGTTTTTGCAGCACCGTCTTGATCTCGCTGACCTCGGTCGCCGAGTAGTTGTGCTTCAGCTCGCTGTGGGGGACATCTTCTCCGCGCGCCATGCGAACGAGCTTGTAGACGTCCTCCATCTCACGCGTCGCCAGCGGTGCCAGCACGGGGTTCGAGGTCAGGGCGTTCTCGATGTAGCTCAGCGCAAAGACCTCTTCCCGCCCGCTGAGGATGTCGCCGAGGTTGTAAATATCGGCGCGGTTGGCGAGCATGTCGGGGATCTTGAAGACGTCGCCCGACTCGGTGTAGGGGTTGCCCGCCATGATCACGCAGAACTTCTTGCCGCGGAGGTCGTAGGTTCGCGTGCGGCCGCGCCAGACACCCTCGATCTTGCGCTGGGCGTCGCAGAGCGAGATGAACTTCTGCAGGAACTCGGGGTTGGTGTGCTGGATGTCGTCGAGATAGAGCATCACGTTGTTGCCCATCT
>JAGQJP010000036.1 GCA_020430585.1 Myxococcales bacterium
GGACCTGGCAGCACGAAGACGACGCTGGCACACCGACGAACAACACCAACCTCGACGAGTCGCTGAAAGCGATCTTCACCCCACAAGGCTTCGTCTACTTGAATTCGCTACGCGGGATTCTCAAGCTCGGCGGGACGACGTGGCTCGCCGGTCTGTTCTTCAGCGAAATGTCCGGGAGCTATCGTCAGCTGGTCAAGTGTGACACGACGGGTTGCGTCACCAGCGAGATCACCTCGCTGCCGAACACGGGGGACGAATCCTGGTGGACCGTTGCGCTCCACGGGGTGCTCGACGCGACCGACGAGCTGCTCTGGATCGTCAACTACGACGACAACGGGATCGTCTGGCACTTCAATTCGTACAACGGCACGAGCTGGAGCGACGATTGCGATGGATCGGTCGCGAGCAACGCCTGCTTCAGCACGGTCGGAATCTTCGACGGGCCGACCGACAGCGTAGGTTTCCGCGACATTCACGGCACCAAGGATACCCGCTGGGTCGTCGGCGAGCCGATCGCTCTGCGCTTCGTAGGCGACTATCCCTTCAGCCAGACGGCGGACTGCACCGTCGAGAACGAGAGCCTGGTCTGCGCCAACGGCTCGAGCTGTGTCGCCGACACGTGCACGGCCGCCAATACGATCGGACGCTTGCTGCGAGGCGACAGCACGGGTTGGACGGAGATACCGCCGATTCCCTTGGCCCAGCGTCTCACCGAGCCATCGGGTGTCAAGGTCGATCTCTACGAGTACGTCTACGAGCACGTTCGCTCCCTGCAAAACGGCAACGTGGTGATGGTGCAGGGCTACTACCGCGCCTGCATCGACTCGACGGACGACAGCACCGACGACTGCTTCACGACCGCCGCGACGGTGACCCTGAAGCGTCGGCCATTCGTCGTCTTCTACTACCCGGGAAGCCAAACCTGGAGCAAGATGTATCCGCTGTCTGACGGCGTCGAGCGCAAATGCTGCAATGGCTACGACGGCGATTGCCCGACGACGGACAGCGCGACGCCGACGACCTGCGGCTCCCAGGAGCACAACCGCTCGTGGCTTTACAGCGTCAGCGGCCTAGGCGTCCGCACGGTCTCCGGCTCGACGCAGCTCTATCTGCTCGAGAATCGACCGCGAGCGCAAACCTGCACGACCGATACGGACTGTCCGAGCGCCGACTGGTATTGTTCGGGCGGCTATTGCGAGAGCAACCTGCTGGACTTTTCGATCCCGGTCTACCACTACTTCCTCTCGAGCCCACCATCGCTCTGATGCCGAACGGCGCGTCGCTCCGACGCATCCCATCCCTACGCGCATGCGGCGCGGGATCGTTCGCCTCAACGGGGCCGTGAGGCGCGCTTGTCGACGAGGAGTCGGGGTTTGATCGGGGGAACGGGCAGCTCGAAACGGTCGATCCGCTCGCCGCCCGGGACGGCGAAAGCCTCGATCACGAGCCGCGTGCGCTCGACGGTGACGCGGACGTAGTGGTGGGCGATCACGAGCTTCTGCGGTCGGCCGCGCAGGACCCCGAAGCGGCGCAGCTTGCCGCCACCGCCGCCGCTGATCACGACTTGAATCCCTTTCCAGCGCAGGCGCTCGTAGTGATGGAAGTGGCCGTTGAAGATCAACGGCACGCCGAAGCGCGCGAGGACGGGGGTGAGCTGATCGTCGGTCTGCTGCATCCGCACCCGGGTCGAGGTCGAGACGGGAGGATGGTGGAAGAACGCGATCGAGCGGCCGCGGGGATGGCGGGCGAGAACCTCGGCGAGCCAGCTGAGCTGCGCCCGGCCGCGCCGGCCATAGAGCCGATTGCTGTCGAGGGCGATGAACTGCCACCCTTTGTGGACGAAGGCGTAGTAGCGACCGTGTGTGCCGGGCAGTCGAAAGAGGCGCAGATAGTACTGGAAGAAGCGCTCGTGGTTGCCGAGCGACGGATAGTAGGGGATCTTCGCCCGCAGCGTCTTGGAGGCCTCGAGGAACTGCTGCCAGTGGGTCAGGCGCGAGCCCGAGCCGACGAGATCGCCCGTGTGCAGCAGCAGATCGGCGGTCTCGTGGCTCATCCGCTCGGCGACCTGGCGGTGCACCTCGAAGTTGTGCTGCGTGTCGCCGACGACGAGGAAGCGCCAGGGGCGATCCGCCTTCGCTCCCGGTCGGACCCAGCGATTGACCGGACCGTAGCGCTCGAGCAACTGGCGCAGCGTCGGGCCGTCGGCGCGCGACGAGCGATCGAGGAACGTCGGGGAGAGGAGGACGCCGAGCGCCAGCACCAGTGCGATGCCGCTTCGTCTCACCGGGTTCCCGACCAACCTGTTCGAGGTCTCGGACATCACGCGGCCTCCCGCATCCACCATCTTGTTCGATGGAGCTAGCGTATCATCAGCTTGGACGCGTACCTACGACAGATTATTCAATATTGAGAAAGCGCCGAGAATCGGAGGGGTTTTTGAACGAAACCGGCAGCCGAGGCGCTCACACGAGATCGTGTCCGGCGTAGTGCATCGTGTAGGTTGCGCGGCCCTGGCTCATCGAGCGCAGCTCGGTGGAGTAGCCGAACATGCGCTGAAGCGGCGCCTTGCCCTTGACGACCTTCTTGCCGCTCACCTCGCGAATCTCCTCGACCCGGCCTCGCCTCGCATTGAGCGAGCCGATCACGTCGCCCATGAACTCTTCGGGTGTGACGATCTCGACGCGCATGATCGGCTCGAGGAGCCGCGGCGCCGCTTGCTCACAGGCCTGGCGCACGGCGATCCCGGCGGCGATCTTGTAACCCAGCGGTTTGGAGGAGCCGTCGCGCCACTCGAAGTCGAGGAAGTCGACGTGGAGATCCTGCATCTCGAATCCCTCGATCGGCCCGCTCTTGGTCGCCTCCGAGGCGCCCTCGTGGATCTCGCGCAGCAACACCTCGCTCAGCTCGGGCCGGGCGCAGCGATTGTCGAAGCTGAATCCGCTGTCGCGCCCATTGGGTCGTACGGCGACGGTGACGCTGCCGAAGAGCTTCTCACCCTCGTCGCTCGAGCGATCGAAGACTCCGGTCGAACGAGCCTCGCCGGTGATCGTCTCGGTGAAGACGACCTGCGGCTTGCCCGCCCGCACCTCGACGCCGAAATCGCGGCGCACGCGCTCGACGATGATCTCGAGGTGCAGCTCGCCCATCCCGCGGATCAGGCGCTGCCCGGTCTCGCTGTCTTCGTGGGTCTCGAAGGTCGGGTCCTCTTCGGCGATCTTGAGCAGAACCTCGTCGAGCTTGTCCTTGTCGCGCATCGAAACCGGCTCGACGGCTTGGCTGATCACGGGCTCGTAGGCGCGGATCGGCTCGAGCACCAGCGGTTGAGACGGCGAACAGAGGGTGTCACCGGTGTAGGTCTTGCGCGGGCCGAGGAGCCCGACGATCTGTCCGGCGCCGATCGAGTCCAACCGTTTGCGTTGGTTGGCGTGCATCATGAAGATCCGGCTGACCTTCTCTTTCACGTCCCGGGAGGCGTTCAGCAGCTCGCTCCCGCTCTCGAGGGTCCCCGAGTAGACGCGAACGAAGGTCATTCGGCGGCCGTCCTCCATGATCGCGATCTTGTAGGCCAGCGCACAGAACGGCGCCTTCGGATCGGGCGGTCGAACGATCTCGTGTCCGTCCTTGGGATCGTGACCGACGACGGGCGGAACGTCCAGTGGACTCGGGAGGTAGGAGCAGACCGCGTCGAGCAGCGGCGGAATGCCCTTGTTGCGCAGCGCCGAACCGCAGAGCACGGGCACCGCGCGCTGATCGAGCGTCGCCTTGCGCAGCGCGGCGATCAGCTCCTCGGCCGCGATCGGCTCGCCGGCGAGGTAGCGCTCGGCGAGCTCGTCGTCGAAGTCGCAGACGCGCTCGATCAAGGTCTCGCGCCGCGCCTCGGCCTCATCGTGCAGCTCGGGCGGGATCGCGCCGACGCTGCTCGCCTTCGGATCGTCGCTCTCCCAGACCAGCGCCTGCATCGTCACGAGATCGACGACGCCGCGGAAACCGCCCTCTGTGCCGATCGGTAGCTGTATCGGAACGATCGCGAAGTTTGGAAAGCGCTCTTCCATCATCGCCACGACGCGGTCGAAGTCGGCGCCGATGCGATCGAGCTTGTTGATGAAGGCGAGGCGTGGCACGTGATATTTGTTCGCCTGAAACCAAACCGTCTCGGATTGCGGCTCGACCCCGGCGACGCCGCAAAAGACGGCGACCGCTCCGTCGAGCACGCGCAGGCTGCGTTCGACCTCGATCGTGAAGTCGACGTGCCCGGGCGTGTCGATCAGGTGAAACTCGTGCTTGTTCCACTCGAAGCTGGTCACGGCGCTGGTGATCGTGATCCCCCGCTCCTGCTCCTGCTCCATCCAGTCCATCGTGGCCTGGCCGTCGTGCACCTCGCCCATCTTGTGGGATTTGCCGGTGACGAACAACAGACGCTCGGTGACCGTCGTCTTCCCCGCGTCGATGTGGGCCATGATGCCGATATTGCGAACGCGCTGCATCGTGCTCATCGGAAAATTCGTCTCTCTCGCGCCGGGAGCGTCGGGAAAATTCTTCCGCTCGGCCGCTCCAGGATGTCCAACCCCGCCGCTCGCTCCGCCGACCGCCTCGGCGTCGCGGTTTTTGGATTGTCCTGACATCGTCGGCAAAAGTCAACCACGGCGAGCCGCCACGAGCGCACGATGCGGCCGCTGGCCGGGCTCGAACCCCGTCTTGGCGTCTCGTCGGTGCGATCATCGGCAGGCGCACGTCGTTTGACGGAATGAGGTGCGATGACTATACTCCGCCAGATGGTAGCCCAAGCGTCCCAACGGACCCTCAACCGAGTCTGGTTTTCCCTGCTCGCGGTGCTGATCGGGGTCGTAGCCGGGTTTGGCGCGGTGGCCTTCCGCCTGCTGATCGCCCTGTTTCACAACCTCTTCTTCCTCGGGCGGCTCTCGTTGACCTACGACGCCAACGTCCACACCCCGGCGAGCCCATGGGGCCCCCTGGTGATCCTCGTACCCGTCGTGGGGGCCCTCGGCGTCGTCTTTCTCGTGCGGAACTTCGCGCCAGAGGCGAAGGGACACGGCGTGCCCGAGGTGATGGACGCGATCTATTACCGCAAGGGGATCATTCGCCCGGTCGTCGGCTTCGTCAAATCGATCGCCTCGGCCCTCTCGATCGGCAGCGGCGGCTCCGTCGGACGCGAGGGACCGATCATCCAGATCGGCTCCTCCTTCGGCTCCGCGGTGGCGCAATGGATCAACGTCCCGGCGTGGCAACGGATCACGATGATCGCCTGCGGTGCCGGCGGCGGTATCGCGGCGACCTTCAACACCCCGGTCGGCGGGGTGCTCTTCGCCGTCGACATTCTAATGCACGAGGTGAGCTCGCGCACCCTCGTCCCGGTGGCGATCTCGACCGCCACGGCGGCCTACATCACGCGCTGGATCTACGGCGACCACCCCTCCTTCGTGATCCCGGCGTTCGAGACGCCCTACTTTCACTTCACCAAACCCTATCTGCTGCTCGCCTACGTCGTGCTGGGTCTGCTGATCGGCCTGGTCTCGACGGTCTACATCCGCTCGATCTACGCCTTCGAAGACCTCTTCGAGAAGCGGATCAAAGGCCACGACTATCTACGACACGCCCTGGGGATGCTGCTGGTCGGAATCCTCTTCTACCTCGTGATGCTCGGAACGGGCCACTACCACATTCAAGGCGTCGGCTACGCGACGATCCAGGACGTCCTCGGTGACAAGCAGCGCGCGATCGGTTTGTTGCTGCTTCTCTTCGTATTGAAGCTGCTTGCAACCTCTCTGACGCTTGGATCGGGGGCCTCTGGCGGTGTGTTCTCGCCCGCCTTATTCTTCGGTGCCACCCTCGGCGGAGCGTTTGGCCTGCTTCTAGAGCTGATCATGCCAGGTACGCGCATCAGCGTCCCTGGATTCGCCGTCGCGGGGATGGCTGGCGTCGTGGGGAGCACGACGGGCGCGGCGATGGCCGCGATCGTGATGATCTTCGAGATGACCCGCGACTACGATGTGATCATTCCGATGACGATCACCGTCGCCGTGAGCTATGGTGTGCGCCGCAGCCTTTCGCGGCGCGGAATCTATAGCCTGAAGATGGCGCGACGTGGCCACTACATGCCCGAAGCGCTCCAGGCGAACTTCCTCTTCATGCGACGGGCCCGCGACGTGATGTCCGAGCAGTTCACCCTGCTCTCGCAAGCGGATTCCGCGATGACACCAGCCCCCTCAGCCAGCGAGCCCGCTACATCGCCGACGATCGTCGTCACCGAGGGCGAGCAGGTCGTCCGCGTCTGCCCACGACAGCCGTTCGCCGGTGAATGCACCTGGTTCGCCGTCTCCGTGAACGACTCGCTCTTCGATGTAGTGGCAGGGATGCGAGCGGCCAACGCCCACTACGCCCTCGTCTTCCACGCCGGCCCCGTCGAGGACCGACGCACGACCAACCTCGCGGGCGTAATCGGCAAAGAGCAGCTCGCCGACGCGCTGGTCGACACGGCGGACCTCTTCGGGGACTAGGGTCGTTCGTACCTCGGTAGGCTGCGCCGTTACGGTGCGGGTACCATTTCGTCGGCAGAGAGCTGCGTCAGCTCGACGCTTCGGTCCCAGAGCCGACGGGCGACCTCGGCGTCGCGAGCGATCGTCGAGGTTCGCGCCTCGCGGCAATCGTCGTAGTAGCGTCCGCTGACGCCCTCGACTTCGGACGACGTGGCAAGGTAGATCGAGGTCCGCGCGCCCTTGTCGGCATTCTTGGTGAAGGTCTTCCAGAGAAACGAGACCACGACACCCCAGTCTCGCGCCAGATTGGTGGCGATCACGCCTGGGTGGAGGCAATTGGCGCTGACGGTCGTGCCCTTCAGCCGCCGGGCGAGCTCGAAGGTGAAGAGCACGTTGGCGAGCTTGCTCGCCGCGTAGGCTCGCATCGTGCTGTACCCGCGCTCGAACTGGAGATCGTCGAAGTCGATCGCGCCGCGGTGGTGGACTTTCGACGAGACGGTGACGATCCGCGCGGTATCCGCCCTCTTCAACGCATCCAGCAATAGCTGGCTCAGCATGAAGGGAGCGAGGTGGTTGACGGCGAGCTGCATCTCGATTCCATCCAGGCTCAACTGGCGGCTGGTCGGCATCACGGCGGCATTGTTCAGCAGAACGTCGATGCTCGGATAGCTCTCGCTCAGCCTCGCGGCGAGCCCTCGCACCTCGGCCTGGGACGCGAGGTCGCAAACCTCTAGCTCGAGCTGGCCACCGGCGCCGCTGTCGCGGATCTCGTTGCGCGCCTCCTCGCCCTTCTCGCGGCTACGACAGACCATGACGACGCGGTGTCCCTGTTTCGCGAGGCCGCTCGCCGTGGCCTTGCCTATGCCGGAGTTGGCGCCCGTAACGACGATTGTTTTGCCCTTCATTCGTACACGCTCTCATTCTCGGGTTGGAATCGAAGCTAGCCAAACGGAGGATACCACGCTCGCGGCATTCAGGGGAGCGTTACGACCGCATCGGTCAGCAGGTCGTCGCAGTGCCGGGTTTCGCGCAGGCCGGTCAGAGGGTGTGGGTGACCTTGGAGAGCCCTGGGGGCGCGTCGGGGTTACGGCCGAGACGCTGCGCCAGCTCGAGAGCGATCTGTTGCGACGCGCTGGCAAAGACGAGTGATCGGGCCCAGCGCTCAGCGGGCAGCGGCAGCGGAAACAGCGGAAAGCGCTTGGCCGCCCGCTCGTCGCCGAGAACTGCGAAAGGAATTCCGCGGGCGAGCAATACGGTCGTGGTCGCCTGCAGGCTTTGGCTGGGCTCGTCGGCGTCGTTGAGCAAGAAGACGACGTCGCACTCGTCGAGGGCGCCGATCGGCCCGTGATGGAGCTCGGCCGCCGAGTAGCCCTGGCTGAGAACCCCTGCGCTCTCCTGCAACTTGAGCGCCGCATCGAGCGCCACCGCGAGCGCAGGCCCGCGAGCGACCCAGACGATCTGCCGCACCTCCGCCAAGCGGTCGACGAGACGCGAGATCTGGGAGCCCGCCAGGAGGGTGTCGATGCAGTCCGCCGCGCTGGAGAGCGCCTCGTCCAGCGGATAGCCACACAGACCGGCCGCGACGCAGAGCTGTGCGAGAAAGGTCTTCGTCGCCGGGACGGCGAGCTCGGGGCCGACGCCGAGATCGATGTGCGCGCTGGCGCGACGCGCCAACGTAGTGTCTTCGGGGCCAGAGTTGGTCACCGCGACGATCTTCGCTCCACGATCGGCGAGCCACGAAGCGGCGTGGACGATGTCGGTCGACTCGCCCGAGACGCTGAGGACGAGCGCCGCGGCATCGCGCCACTCACCTCCAGGGTCGGGCTGCGTGGCGACCCAGGGGCGAAACTCCGCCGCCCCGCGCCCACTCGTCATCGCCCACAGATATGAATAGAACGTGCAGGCGTTTCCCGAGCTTCCACGACCGACCAGGACCCGCTGCGGGCGGTCGGCGACGACGTGGCGGGCCTCGGCGCACGCTACAGCCCAGCGCGGCGCCAGCTCCCGAAGGCGCGCGGGGGTATCGCCGATCTCTTGCGCCATCCAACTGTTCATGCTCTCTCCTGCTCATGATCCACGACGCTCTCGGCAATGGGACGGGCGCGCCAGAAGAACTCGGCGGGCGCTCCGCGATAGCGGCGCTTGTGGAGCAGAGCGTTCAGCCCCTGTCCAGCGCCGAAGAGAGGTTCGAGCTGCGTGGTGTAGTGACCGATCAGCTGCTCCTTGCGCGACGCGTCGAAGGGGACGGCAAAGCGCTCGGCGGGCGCCAGTCCGAAGCGGCCCAGAGCCTCGGCGGGGCCCTCCTCGACGCCGTGGCCGATCCGAGGGTCGCAAACATATGGAAAATCTTCGTAGAACAGAAGCCTCACGCCCTTGCCTACCAGCCGGCAGGCCGTGTAGGCGCAGATGATGTGGTCGACGTGGCGCCCGATCCCCATCGGGCTGAACAGAGCGATCGCCCCCATATTGCTGCACAGCCGCCGCAGCACTAAAAAGAGCTCTTCGGCGTGCGCCGCGTCGTCGACATTGGGCATCGCAAAGCCTTGACGCGGCTCACGGTAGATCAATTTGCCGCTCGTGGGGCTGCGTCGATAGACGCAATCCTGGAAGCCGAGATGCACGTAGTCGCAACCGATGTCGCTCATCGCCCGTCGGTCCTCGCGGCGCCGCACCGCAGGTGGGATGTGGCGCCTACGCGGCGCGTCCGTGTTTCCACAGTGGAGGGTGACCGTCAGGCGCGGGACGCTCCCCTGCAGCGCATCGAGGAGGCCACCGCAGCTCAGGACGGCGTCATCCAGATGCGGCGAGAGGATGACGACGCGCTCCAGACGCTCGGCGTCGAGGAGCCCCAAAAGCAGCCGTGTCCGTGATGCTCGCGGCTTCATCGGGCACCGCCGCTCGACCGTCCATCGGCCCTGTGTGCGCTCCACCACCCGCCATAGTGGCTCTGGGCTGCCTCGAACAGCGCTTCCGCGGCCGCGGCACTCGGCACGAGCGGGTTTGCCGAGAGCGCCGCGATCTGGGCTCTCCGGGTCCCGGCGGCCACCGCGTCGGCGGCCTCACGCTGATAGCACTCGAGCTGCTCGATCAGCGAATGTTCCGGCTCCGGTATCTCTGGCGTCGCAAGGCGATGGAGTCCGTGCTCGTCGACGTCGACGGGTAGCTCGATCACGCTGTCGTCTCGGAGCCAGGGGCAGGCGCCCCGATTCGGGACGTTCAGCACCAGGCGTGTCGGCACGGGCGACTGCAGCGCCGTCATCAGGCGCACGGCGAGGTCGCCGAAGCCGCTGCCCCCTCGATAGAAGACGAGCTCCGGTCGATCCTTCCGACTCTCCTCGAGAAAGTGCTCGTAGTAGCGATCGAGCGTCTCGACGATCGCGTCGCTCCGCGGACCGATGCGCGTCGAGAGGGCGACGAACTCGCCGGGCGCGTGGTAGTAGGGCAGATACGAGTTCGGCCAGAACCCCGGATATTGGCGCGCCATGTCGCGCGCGATGTCGAAGCGTAGAGCGTGCTCGTCGTCGAACGAAGCGACCGGGAGGTCCGGGGTGCGTTCGGGGACGACGGGCCGGCCGTCGACGGTCAGCTCCGAGTACCAGGTGGCGTGGTTCAACCCGACGCAGCGAAAGGTGATCGACTGCGGCGACACGCCGTGGGCCAATGCGAGCGTGGCGATATCTTCGTCGGACTGGTCACAGAGGCCGATCACGCGGACCTCTCGAAAGTCGGCGATCGCCTGGGTCACGATGTTCGTCGGATTGGTGTAGTTCAACAGCAGCGCCTGCGGGGCGTAGCGCTCGATCAGCGCGGCGAGCGCCAGTGCGTGAGGCACCGAGCGCATCGCGAAGAAGAAGCCGCCGGGTCCGACGGTCTCTTGCCCGGGGATCTCGTGGGCCAACGGCAGCGTCTCGTCGATCCGTCGACAGGCAAAGCCACCCGGGCGTGCGCTGTTGAGCACGACATCGGCGTTTCGCACCGCCTCTTCGACCCGCGACTCCGCGCTCACGTCGAAGCCGTCGGCGGCGATCGAGGCCATCTTTCGCGCCAGAGCGGCGACGATCTCGAGGTGCGCCAGGTCCACGTCGTGAAGGCAGACCTCGCTCAACATCAGTCGGCTCTGGGCCCCGAGCAGCGCGCGGATCAATCCGGGCGCGTACGCGCTGCCGCCGCCGATGATCGTCAGTTTTCTCATCTTCATCGATTCTCCCTCTGGCCGGACACGTTTTTCGAGCATTCGGCGCGCAGCTCGTCGAACCGCGACCTCTCGATCACACCTCCGTATTGGGCCACGACTCTGGATGCGCAGCAGCGCGCCCATTCGAGGCACGTCTGTGCGCTCTCGCCGCTCGAAAGACCCGCGATTAGGCCGCCACAAAACGCGTCTCCAGCGCCCGTCGTATCGACGGCGGGCTGAGCTGAAGCGGCGGGCTCGACCGAGCGCCGTCGCTCGCCGAACCAGGCAACTCCACGTCCGCCACCGTTGGTGATCACCACATTCACGGCGGTCGCGCGGAGCACGTCGGCGGCACGCTCGACGGTCGGCGCGATCGTCCGCGCCTCCTGTGCGTTCAGGACCACCAAACGGAGCTTCCGTCCGCCGAGCCCAGCCAACCACTTCAGGTCGTCGGGGGCCCAGCTGCCAGCGACGCTCAGCGGGGCTTCACACGCCTGCAACTTGGGCCAGAGCGTGCGCGCCTCCGAGACACCCGCGAGGTGGATCCAGTCCATCCCACTGGGGATCGGGAGGCGATACAACGCTTCCAGACTTCGCGAGCTGACGAACGAACGCTCTCCCTCGCCGTTCACCAGGGCGATCGAAATCGCCGCCTCAGGGGCTGCCGTGCTCGTGCGATCCCAATCAGCGCTCGCGCTTGTCGACGGGAACCACTCGATCTCCAGATCTGACAAGGCCATCTTGATTCCGAGATCGAGAAGATCCCCTGAATTCGGGCACACGAGCGTCACGCCGGCACCGATTGCTCGCAAGAAAGAGGCGGTGTTCAACGCACCACCGAGGCGTACCGGAATCGAGGCGAGCCAACGCTCGGTTCCACGATCGGGAGGCTCGAACGGCCAAGCCATCATCACTTCGAGATAGACAAAGCCGATGACCGCTACTTGTCTGCCGAGTGGTGTCGATGTCCGCTGCGCTGTGGTATTCGCTACGGCGACCTTGACATTATCAATCATATTTGATATCCGCTGGTTCGGAGTATGGACTTTCCCATCATATCGATTTTCCTTCTTCCACGCAAATCACCAGCGGGAGCAGTCGTACCATGAAAAGCCGATCATTGTCGTCAAGCGCGCCTACCCAATCCGATCGAGCTTCGAAATCGAATATCGAGCTCATTTTGGCTACCGATCTGGATGGAACGCTATTGGGAGGCTCTGATGAGCAGCGTACGACGCTGCGCCAGGCGCTCGTCGGTCTCGGCGACCGAGCGATAGTAATCTTCGTCACGGGGCGCAGCCTCGAGACCGTTCGACCATTGCTGAGCGATCCGTTGGTCCCCACACCGAGCTATATCATTGCCGATGTCGGCGCCACCATCGCGCGCACGCCCGACTTGTGCCCGGTTCAGCCGCTTCAATCGGAGATCGACCGTCGCTGGCCAGGGACGTCTGTGGTAACGAAGGCTCTAGCCTCCTTTTCGTGCCTCACGCGGCAATCGGTTCCCCAGGAACGGCGCTGCTCCTTTTTCATCGACGACGCAGGCGACCTCACGCCTGCAATTTGTGATACCGTCGAATCCCTCGGCTGCGAGCTGTTGTTCTCGCTGAACCGCTATCTCGATGTCCTCCCCTCGGGAGTCTCCAAGGGCAAGACCCTACGTGCCCTCGTCGACACGGTCGGGCTTCCGATCGAAAAGCTGGTGGTCTGCGGAGACACGCTGAACGACGAGTCGATGTACGCGCTACCCTGTCCGGGCATCGTCGTCGGAGGAGCCGAGCCTGCGCTGGCGGAGCGCGTCGCGACGCGAGAGTCGGTGATCGTCAGCCGCGAGCCCGGAGCGGCGGGGA
>JAGQJP010000348.1 GCA_020430585.1 Myxococcales bacterium
ACTCGAGGGAGCCGGAACGTGCTCTCGATCACGAGCGCGGTGGCAAGTCTCTCAAGCTTCTCAGCGGATCATACGATTTCAAGGCCGTCTATCTGGCGCCCAACAGCCCTCTCGAGCAGCGAAAGGTGTTGTGGCGGCGCGATGTGAAGGTCCTCTCGAACGCGAAGACCGTCGTCGAGTTCCAGTTTGCTCCTCCGGGGCTTCCAGCGCCGACTCCCACGTCGAAGCCCGCGAAGACCGGGACGTTGCCGACGCCGAAGACCCCGGCGCCGAGCAAGAAAATGCCAGAGAAATAGATTTTCAGGTGGTTCTGTTCTATAAGGGACCTTGAGCCAGGGCCGTGAAACGATGCGCGGGCCACGCGGTGGAGCGGTGAGATGAATCCGGATACACTCCAAGTTTTCGTGCAGGAAATCGTAAGGGATTTCAAGGCTGACTACAGCGCGCTCTTCAACCACAACCCGACGGTGCTGGACATGGCGCTCGACAGTCAGGGCGTCGTCTTGGCGGTCTTGCTGCTCTTGATCGGGATGTCGGTGATCTGCTGGTTCATCATCGCCTACAAGTGGGTCTATCTCTCGCGCGCGCAGCGCCAGAGCCGCAAGTTCGTCGACCTCTTCTGGGCCTCGAAGCGGCTGGACGCGGTCTACGCGCAGGCCGAGGTCTTTCGGCGCAGCCCGCTCTCTCAGGTCTTCAAGGCGGGTTACATCGAGCTGACCAAGCTGAAGGGGCAAGACGGCAAGCGCGCCGAGGGCGAGTTCGCAGGCGCAGGGATCGAGAACGTCGACCGCGCGCTGCGACGGGCGACGGCTCACGAAGAGACGCACCTCGAGCGGATGGTTCCGTTTCTCGCGACCGTCGGCAGCACGGCACCCTTCATCGGCCTCTTCGGCACGGTCTGGGGGATCATGATGGCCTTTCACAACATCGACGAGTCGCAGAAATCGTTGCTCACGACCGTGACGCCCTACATCGCCGAGGCGTTGATCGCGACGGCGATCGGTCTGTTGGCGGCGATTCCGGCGGTCATGGCGTACAATACGCTGAGCAACCGGATCCGCGTGCTCTCGACGGAGATGAGCAACTTCTCCCACGATTTCCTCAACATCTTGAAGCGGCACTTCTTCAACGGCTGAGGGGGGTCAGATGGCGATGTCAGGCGGTGGTCGTGGGCGATTGATGGCGGACATCAACGTCACGCCCTTGGTCGACGTGATGCTCGTGCTGCTGATCATCTTCATGGTCACCTCCAGCGTCGAAAAGATCGACAAGCAACGCGAGAAGAAGAAGTTCAACGAGAAGAAGAAGGCGGATCTGCAGCGCAAGGTCCCGATCAAGCTTCCAAAAGTCAACGCCAAGGAAGTGATCGACAAAGAGGACAAGAAGCTCGTCCTCTCCTTCACACTCGCCCAAAAGTATTTCATAGGTGAGACGGAGATCGTCGCCTGCAAGGACAGCCGAGGCAAGGGAACGCGCGCCAACTGTGATGAGGAGCACGTGAATTTCAAGGCCTGCCTCAAGCAGTTGCAAGACAAGCTGCTCGAAAATCACAAGCTCCAGCAGGACAAAGAGATTTACTTGCGCG
Source organism: Myxococcales bacterium (assembly GCA_020430585.1). GTDB lineage: Bacteria > Myxococcota_A > UBA9042 > JAGQJP01 > JAGQJP01 > JAGQJP01. The sequence goes on from JAGQJP010000348.1 coordinate 1,586, forward strand.
CCGATCGGGGGTTACCCTATGGCTGCGTGCTCAAGACGATGCAAGCTGTGCGAGCGGCGGGAATTACAAAGTTCGGTTTGGTCTCCGACCCCGAGGTCGAGCAGCCGCCGAGCAAAGGCAAGAAGTAAAACGTCGTGAACGAGAGCCCTCAGAGCAGCGGAGATTTCGGTAAGGCGATCGGCGCCACGCTGGTGATCCATCTGTTGGTCGCCGGCTGGTTCTGGTACGACTCTCGACACCAGGCTGCGCCGAAGAGGCACACGATCGATGTCGCCATCAAGCAAGTGCTGGTGCGCGTCGACTCGGATGGGCCGCGCATTCAGGTCGAGCCCGCCGGTGGTGTGTTCCACGGCCCTGTCGAGGTCAAGCTGCGGACCCTCGACGAGCCGGGCACGATCCACTACACCACCGACGAGAAGGAGCCGACGGCCCAGTCGACGCGCTATACGGCGCCGCTTCGCTTCGACAAGACGACGGTCTTGCAGGTGATCGCCTTCGACGCCCACGGCAACAAGAGCGTGCTCTATCGCCACCGATTCGTGATCGACCCGACGAAGAAGCTGCCGATGCTGAACCTCACCGTCACGCCCGCGGGACCGCTCGCGCCGACGGCCAACCTCGCCGTCGCCTTCGTCGCGCCCGCCAGCGGCACCTGCGCTCTGCGCCTTGGTGGCGACGACGCGACGACGGGTGAATTGTTGACGGAAACGCCCTGCCAACGAGGCAAGCGCATTGCGTTTTCGGTGCCCGCGAAACGGTTCCCCGGACGCCAGCACGACCTCTCGCTCTACCTCTACAAGCCGGGACGCAAGGGTCAGAAGGAGACGATCAGTTTCAGCACCTTTCTGATCGAGGTCGAACGCGACACCGAGGGGCTCTACCTCTTTCCGATGGGCGGAACGTACAAGAAGCCCGTCAGCGTGCGGATCATGCGTCCGAAGACGATCGCCGTCTCGATCGCCACGGGCGGCAAGATTCCGGACAAGCCCAGCCTGAACGCCGTCGGTGAGGTGCTCGTACGGGAGAGTGGACTTTTGGCGCTGCGCATCGCCGGCGGAACCGATGGCAAGGACGAGCTCCGCACGGTGCGCTACACCGTCGATCCGGCGGCGCCGGAGATTCGCGTCGTCGGCGGGGAACACAAGCCGGTCGAGTTCGGCTCGCAGGCGAAGAACCCGACGCTGGTCTGGACGAGCGACATCGATGGGCGCTACGAGGTCTGGGTCGGCGATGGGGACGAGCCCGAGGAGAAGCCGATCGCTACGGGGTACGTGATGGCGCGGACGCCGATGGCCACGCCGATCGAGCTGGGCAAGCTGGTCTCGGGGATGAACACGGTGACGATTCGCGTGACCCGAGCGCCGTTGCCACCGTTCATGCCGCTCGGCGACCTGCGCCGACCGATCGAGGCGCCGAAGGTGCTCGAGGCGACGATCATCCCGCGCCTCGGATTGGCCAAACCGGATCCGAAGAAGGTGCCCGTCCTCCAGACCTACGAAGAGCCCGAGCGGCAGCCCGACGCGATCAACCTGAAGAAGAAGCCCGAGACACCGAAGAAGAACCCGCTGCGCCACTTCAAGCATGTGAAGCCAAAGTTGGCGAAGAAGCGGCGCACCCTCTCGGAGATCCTGCGCAATGCGCCGATCAACAAGGATCCGCGGCGGCGTCCGACGACGCTCGATAAGATCGTCGGCAACATCGACGGCGATCCCAACTCCCAGTCGCCCCTCGGTCAGAAGGGAAACGTCTATGCTGGAAAGGTCGGGGCGAAGATCCAACGCTACATGACGCACCCGGCGTCGATCTCCAACGGGGCCCTGCGCCGCTTGAAGGTCGAGATCCTGATCACCGGGATCGACGCAGAGGGGCGCGTGCTGCGCTTTGAGATGTACAAGTCGTCGGGGAATGCGGCCTTCGACTCGACGGCGCGTCGCACGATCAAGAAGTTCATGTTCACCGAGGGGGGGACGGTCAAGCTACCGCCGCCGCCCAAGAAGGTCCTCGACTTCATCAACCGCGAAGGGTTGCTCATCGTCATCGACGGGCGCCTGATCAGTCGCTAGAGTAGGCGCGATGCCCCGTTTCCGTTGTCTCCGAACGCAGTTGCTCATTCTACTCACACTCGTCGCCCCACCGGCGCTCGAGGCGCAGCGTTTGCCCGCGTGCGATGCGAACGTCAAGTGCCCCGCGACGATGATCTGCACGGGACAACGTTGTCTGAGCGTCGACCAGTTGTACGGTGCTCGCTTCGATGTCTTGCATCACACGATATCGATCGCCGTGATCCCGGTTCGCGCGCTCGATGACCGGCCGGAAACAAGACGCGCCGCAAAAACGCTCGGTCAGGTGCTCGAGCACGATTTCGGCTCCGCCCCCGAGTACCGTCTGATCCCGACCTCGCGATTTCCCTTTGGCTGGCGAGAGGACTCGACGCATCCGGCGACGTTTCCCAAAGAGCGCTGGCGACTCACCGAGGCGCTCGGAGCGATCGGCGGCTCGGTACGCTCGCTCGCCCAAGGGCGGATCGAGGTGCACCTGTATCTCGTGCCGATCGGGCTGATGACGGTAAAGCGGGCGCCTGCGATCAAAGTCTTCGTCTCGTCGCGCCCGCGAACGGTGCGAGGCCTCGCCCATCTCTTCGCCAACGAGGTCACCGGCGCCTTCACCGGACGGCGTGGCGCCTTCGGCACGCGTATCGCCTTTTCGCGACAGGTGCGAATGGGGGTCAAGGAGATCTTCGTCACCGAGTACCTCTCGAAGCGCACCGAGCAGATCACCCACGATGACTCCCTCGCCCTGTTGCCGAGCTGGTCTCGTGATGGACGATTGGCGTTTACCTCGTATCGTAGAGGAAATCCGGATCTCTACCTCGATTCTCGCACGTTGAGTGCGCGCGCTCGGCTCAACATTGGCGCGTCGTTCGCTCCAGATGGGCGTCGTCTCGCACTCTCGCTCTCGAAGGACGGGAATGCCGAGCTCTACCTGCTCGACGCGCGGAACGGTGCGATTTTGCGCCGCCTGACGCATCGGCGCTCGGTCGATATCTCTCCGAGCTTTTCCCCCGATGGGCGCTATCTCGCCTTTGTATCGGACCGCTCTGGGACGCCGCAGGTGTACGCGATGGATCTGCGCCTCCCCGACCGTCCGGCGCGTGTCTCCAAGAGCGGTAGCTACAACACGAGCCCGAATTGGTCCTCGGACGGTTCGATGATCGTCTACTGTGGGCAGACGGCGGGGGCCACGCGCTTCGACCTCTTCGTGTATCACGTTCGTAGTGGGCACACGCGGCGGATCACCTTCTCCGGAAAGAACGAACGCCCCTGGTTCTCTCCCGACAGCCGCTGGATCGTCTTCGCGCGTAAAAGCAAGACCTCTCAGCGCCTCTATCTAATTCGTCCCGACGGATCGGGTTTGCGCGAGCTTCCGGTCGGGCTGGGTATTGACACGATGCCCGCGTGGAGCTTCTGACGATGAGTGAGCGACGACAGACCTTTGCGCGCTCGGGGGCGTCGGCAAGCGGAGATCGTCCGATCGAGATCGCTCCGAGCATACTGAGCGCCGATTTCGCGCATCTCGGTGACGAGATCGCGCGCGTCGAAGAGGCCGGGGCCGATCTCTTGCATGTCGACGTGATGGATGGCCACTTCGTGCCCAACCTGACGATCGGCCTGCCCGTCCTGCGGGCGATCCGCCGCGTCACCGAGCTGCCCCTCGACGTGCATCTGATGATCAGCAATGCCGAAGCGTATCTCGGCGACTACGTCGACGCCGGGGCCGACCTGATCGGCCTGCATCAAGAGGCGTGCACGCACTTGCACCGCGCGGTGCATCGGGTCCGCGAGCTCGGCGCGAGCCCGGGAGTCGTGCTCAATCCGGCGACCGCCGTCGAGACGTTGCGACCGATCATCGGCGAGCTCGACTTCGTGCTGCTGATGACGGTCAACCCCGGCTTCGGAGGGCAGCGTTTCATCGAGGGTTCGTTGCGCAAGATCGCCGGGCTTCGCCAGCTCTGCGCCCAAGAGGGGGCGTCGCCCGTGATCGAGGTCGACGGTGGCGTGTCGCCGGACAACATCGAGCGCATCGCGGAGGCGGGGGCGAGTCGCTTCGTCGCCGGGAACGCCGTCTTCTCCGCCGAGTCCTACACGTCGAGAATCGCGGGCCTGCGCCAGCGAGCCGAGGGTGGAGCCCGCCTGCGTCGGCAAAAAAGTGCTTGAAACTTCACGACGGTTCGGTTAATAAACCACTTCGTACTTCGGGGCGTAGCGCAGCCTGGTAGCGCGTACGGTTCGGGACCGTGAGGTCGCTGGTTCAAATCCAGTCGCCCCGACCCATGCAAAAAGTGCGCGACAGCGGTCGCGCATTTTTTTTGTCCATTCCCAGCGGTCCCTCCCTTTGCAACTCGCCTGGAATTCTGTACAATGAGCGGCACAGAAGAATAAGGGTGCTGTATGAAAAGT
>JAGQJP010000349.1 GCA_020430585.1 Myxococcales bacterium
AGTTGCCTGAGGCGACTTGCGCGCTCGCGCCCAATGAACGCGACAGGCTCGACCTTTTTCCAACCCTTCGCGCCGAACGCGGAAAAGAGCGTGCGAGCGTGGGCCTGTTGGATGACTCCGACGTCCGCCGCGCGAAAGATCCAGGCCTGCATGCTCAAGCCATACTTGAGCTTCAGACTGGCGAGCTCTCGTAGATCGAGATGCCGACGCGTTTCGCCAATCTCTTGCTTTACCCGGCTGGCGGGCACAAGGAACGCGGCCGCAAATCGATGCGCAAGCCGTTCTTCGAGATTCGGAGCCACGTCGCTCAGATCCATGTAAAGGTGACCGAGCTCGTGCGCGAGGCTGAAGCGGCGTCGATCATCGGGAACCGACGCATTCGCGACGACGATCGGTGTGCCGTCAGGCCCCCAACCCGAGAGACCGTCGAACAGAACACTGTCATCGCGGATCTCGACGACGATTCCGCCGGCATCTTCAATGCTTGCCGTCACGCTCTCGATTGGCTGTGAGCCGAGCTGCCAGGCGGCGCGCAGGCCATCTGCGGCGACCTCGACCTCCTCGGGAGTCGTCACCTTCCATGCGACCGTCCTCGAGCACTTACGGTGCGGTTCGAGCGCGTGCCGGAGCATCATGAAACTCTCGACATGGGCCTCGGCCAGGGTCTTGATCCGCTCCGCCGCCGCCCGTGTCAGTCCGTCCGACTTGCGAAACGCCAGCCATTGTACGTTGCTCTCGTGCTGCTCGAGAAAGTAGTTGGCGGTCACTCCGAAGACGGCGGCCAATTCACACAGCAGCGTCTGCTTTGGAAAGCTTCCATCCCGCTCGTACTTCGAGAGGCCGCCTTTCGACAGCTTTACCCCGCGCTGAGCAAGTGCCGAGACAGCTTCGTCCTGGCTCATTCCCGCGGCGACACGCGCCTGTCGGATTCTTTTGCCGATCTTCATCGTTTCCCCTCTGTAGACTTATCTCCAAGATGTGCAGATATCGTCTACGTTGACAAAATACGAAATAGGATTGGATTTGTCAACGACAATCTGCTGGCTGTTGAGCGAAGGAGTCGCCCGTCGCTGCAACTCGTAGTGGTTCCGCGAGGAACAGCTTGATCACGGTTGCGGCATCGGCCAGATCGCCGCGATCGGGGGCATTGGATTTGCGGAGAAACGCACACCATTGGGTCATCTTGGCGCGGTCCTCAGTGAACTCGGGGGTCAGCGCGACGGGAAGTGTAGATGGCAACGGTGTCCCCCGGCGACCGAACGTGGCCGAGATAGCGCGAACGAGCGTCTCGGGCTCAGACGCCGGCAATCTATTCGTGGTCCTGCCAGGGTTCGCGGGCGCGGACGCTGCCGTCCTCGCGTCGGCACCGAGCGACGACGCCGCGGCGCGAGTTGCCGTCATAGTCAAGCGCGACGAGCGAGACGGGCTCGCCGATCACGTGGACGTCGAGCGGCAGGTCGAGGGCGGCGTCGATGCCGTCGAGCAGCGCCCAGAGCTGCTCGTCGTCTCCATGCGCATCGACGAGCAACTCGGCGAGCAGCGTATCGAGCGCCCTCGCGCGCCCATCCATCGGAACGCTGTCCTCTCCCGTCGTTCGATCAGAACGGGGCGTCCTACGCTTCTTCATCGCGGCCCTCCACGGTCGCTGGTCTGTTTGCGCCAGATCTGTCCACCTCATCGCCTGCCTGGGGGTGGCGACTCGAATCGGCGGCCGGTCCATGCTACTCCAACCGCGTGGCGGCGAGCAATCCCCACTGTCGTAGGGTCTAGCCGGACTTCTTCTCCTCGAGGCGCTTCAGATCGAGCTGGTCCTGGAGTCGCCCGGCGGCGCGTTTGGCGGTGATCAGGTCGTCGGCCATCAGGATGTCGATGCGATTGGGCTCGATGCCGACTTGGTAGATCAAATAGCGGGCGTCAGCGGCGTTCAATTCGCAGAACAGATCTCTGAAGTCTGGGTTGCTCCCCATCGCCCCCCCGCATTCG
>JAGQJP010000350.1 GCA_020430585.1 Myxococcales bacterium
CGCCTATGTCTGGCTCTCGCAGCTTTCGGCGGCCTATGGGCGAGCGATCGAACGGCTCGACCAGATCCCCGACGAAGAGCTCGACCGCCTCGCGGGCTATGGCTTCAACGCCCTCTGGCTGATCGGCCTGTGGGAGCGCAGCCGCGCCTCGCGGGAGATCAAACGGATGTCGGGAAATCCCGAGGCGTTGGCCTCGGCCTACGCGATCGAAGACTACGTGATCGCCGATGCCCTCGGCGGGGAAGCGGCCTTTTCGCAGCTCAAGGCTCGCGCTGCGCAGCGCGGGATTCGGATGGCGGGCGACATGGTGCCGAATCACATGGGGCTCGACTCGCGTTGGGTGATGGACCATCCCGATTGGTTCGTTCAGCTCGATCATCCGCCGTTTCCCTCGTATCGATACACGGGTGTCGACCTGGCGCCCGACCGACGCGCCGTCGTGCAAATCGAAGACGGCTACTGGAACCGCTCGGATGCGGCGGTGGTCTACAGGTGGATCGACCGCGGCAGCGGCCAGACGCGCTACATCTACCACGGCAACGACGGCACCAGCATGCCCTGGAACGACACGGCACAGCTGAACTTCATGCGCGCCGACGTGCGGGAGGCGGTGATTCAGACGATTCTCCACGTCGCGCGAAAGTTTCCCGTGATCCGCTTCGACGCAGCGATGATCCTGACCAAACAACACTACAGCCGACTTTGGTTCCCGCCCCCCGGCCACGGCGGGGCGATTCCCTCGCGCGCGGGACGCGGGTATGCACCTGATGCCTTCAACGAGATGTTTCCCGTCGAGTTCTGGCGCGAGGTCGTCGACCGGATCGCCGCCGAGGCGCCCGACACGTTGCTCCTCGCCGAGGCGTTCTGGCTGCTCGAGGGCTACTTCGTCCGCACGCTGGGCATGCACCGCGTCTACAACTCGGCGTTCATGAACATGCTCAAGGACGAAGAGAACGAGAAGTACCGCGCGGTGCTGAAGAACGTGTTGGCCTTCAATCCACGGATTCTCGAACGCTTCGTCAACTTCATGAACAACCCCGACGAAGAGCCCGCGGCGGAGCAGTTCGGCACGTCCGACAAGTACTTCGGTGTGGCGATGATGCTCTCGACGCTCCCGGGTCTGCCGATGTTCGGCCACGGGCAGCTCGAGGGCTTTCGCGAAAAGTACGGTATGGAATACCAACGGGCGTACTGGGAGGAGGCCATCGACGAAGGGCTCGTCGCGCGCCACGAGCGCGAGATCGTACCGTTGCTCAAGAAGCGCTACCTCTTCTCGGGGGTCGAGCACTTCACCCTCTTCGACGTCTGGCGCGATGGCGGTGGGGTCGAGGAGAACCTGTACGCCTACAGCAACCGCGCATCGGGCGAGCGAGCCCTCGTGCTCTACAACAATCGCTACCAGAGCAGCGAGGGTTGGGTGCGCTGGTCGGTTCCGATCGCCAGCCCCGAAGGCGAGCGTGGGCAGCGTTCCCTCTGTGAAGCGCTGGGGCTCAGAGCGGAGCCAGGGCTCTGGTATCGGCTCTACGAGTACCGCAGCGGGCTGACATTTCTGCGCGCGAGCGAGGAGATCGCGCAGCGCGGTGTGTTCACGTCGCTCGGGGGCTACCAGTATCAGATCTACACGGGCTTCGGCGAGCTGTGGGACGTCGACGGCCGCTACAGCCGCCTCGCCACCCAGCTGGGCGGAGGTGGCGTTCGAGATCTCGAGGAAGAGCTGCGTTGGTTGGAGCTCGAACCGCTCGTCGAGGCCTACGGCGCACTCTGTGCCGAGCATCCGTGGTCGAGCGACGCCCAGGCGGGCACCGCTGGCGAGGCCGAGGGAGACGACGCGACGCAGGGCGTGTCCGCGGGGGCCCGTGATCCCGACGCCACCGCGCGGGCGCTCGCTCGCTTCTTCACCGCGATCGAGCGCCAGGCCGGCTCGCTGGGCGCCG
>JAGQJP010000351.1 GCA_020430585.1 Myxococcales bacterium
ATCCCGCAGCGTGGGCAGGTTCCGGGCTTGGTCGCGATCACGTCCCAGTCGCTCTCCATCGGGCAGCTGTAGAGCGTCGGCTGCGTCTCCGGCTGGCGCTTCAGCGTCGGCTTCGGCGGCCGTGGAGGCGTGGTGGGCGTCGGCGGCACGGGCTCACTCGTCGGCCGGGAGGTCCGAGAGCGGCTCGTCGGTTTGCTGGTCGGCATCGTCGTCGGCTTGGAGCTGGACGTCGGCCGCAGGTAACCCGGCAGCGTCGCCGTCTGCACCAGCTCCATCCCACAGAGCGGGCAGCGCCCCGGGCGGTCAGACTGAATGTGCCAGTGCTCGCGCATCGGGCAGGTATAGATCGGCTTGGTCTTGAATACCGGCACGAGCTTCATCCCACACTCGGGACAGCTTCCAGGCGTCTTCGAGCGGACGTGGGCGTGCTCGGGCATCGGGCAGGTGTAGTAGGCGACCTCCGGCAGCTTCTGCGGCCGCGTCGGTCCGCGCTGCGACTCCTCGAGACGCCGTGCCGAATCGAGCAGGAACAGGCCCGAGGTGACGACCCGTTCCCCCTCGCGCGCTCCCCGCAGGAGCTCGTAAAATCCGCCTTTGCCGAGGTTGTGGTTGAGGATCACCGTGCGCGCCTCGTATTTACCTTTGCCGCGGTCGACGAAGACGAGCGTGCGGTCGTTGTCGCGCACCACCGCGAGGTCGGGTATCAGCAGCGAGTCGGGGCGGATCACGGTCTCCATCCTCGCGTTGGCGTACATGTTCGGCCGAATCTGGCCGTCCCGATTGTCGAGCTCGACACGCAGCCGCAGGAGCCGCGTCTTGTGCCGCAGATAGGGCTCGATGTACGAGATGCGCCCGGAGATCGAACGGCCCGGGAGGTAGGGCAGCTCGAGGTGCACGAGCTGACCGAGCCTGACCCAGGGCAGCTCGGTCTCGAACACCTCGACATAGGCCCAGACCCGCGAGAGGTCCGAAACACGCAGCAGCGGCTGGCCCGCCTTGACGAACATCCCGGTCTGCACCATTTTCTTCAACACGACGCCCGAGACCGGCGAGTGCAGCCCGATCGTCCGGCGCACGTGGCGGGAATGCTCGAGGCGCCGCACCTGCCGCTCCCCGAGATCGAGATAGCTCAACCGCCGCTTCGCATTGCCGAGCAGCCCCTGGAGCTGGACGAAGAGCTCCGATTTCGCGCCCAGGCTGCGGCGGATGCGCTCGACGCTGCGAAAGGCGATCAGGTACTCCTCCTGCGCCAGGATCAGCTGCGGCGAAAAGATACTGAGCAGCAGCCCGCCCCGCTCGACGCGCATCCCCGCGTAGGAGACGGTCAGCCGCTCGACCCAACCGTCGACCTTGCTGTTGATCACGAACGTTCGTGTCTCGTCGTACTCGATGCGGGCGAGCGTGCGGATCTCTTTGATGTAGGCCCCTTTTCGGAGCGGCACGCTGGTCAGGCCGATGTTGTGCCGCCGCGTCTCGTCGACGGTGATCACGATCGGACCGCTCGAGGTCGGGGGGGCGCTCAGCTTCGGCTTGGGGTTCTCTCGCAGCACCGCGACGAAGCCCTCACCGAGCAGCGCCGCGCCGAAGAACGAGGCAACCAGGACGATCGCGAGGGCGAGCAGCGTCCGAAGCCAGCTCCTGTGCCGTGTCTGTCGCTCGCTCTCGGCTGTGTCGCTGCTCATCCGATGGATCCCCGTGCGCTACGTTCGATCGTCGACGCGCTCGCCGCTCGACGTCCCGTCGGAGTCCCTTTTCAATCGCCGTACCAAGGAGCGAGATCGGTGAAATTCTGAGGGCTTCGATGTGCTCGCCAGGGGATCTGTGCCCCGGGGTTGTCGACATGTGTGCAACGCTGTGGGCTATTGTTCAACAGGCTTGCTGAATTTCGTTTAAAAAACGATAGGTTGACATTGGCCTGCGGTTTGCTGTAAGAACGGCGTATGGACCGTCTCTCGACATCGGTGCGCCTCGGCGTGCTCATCGGTTGCCTCGTGCTCGGCGGGGTGGTCGTCGCGATTGCGCGTTCCGCCGTGGCGTCGACGCCGCCGCGTCAGGGGCTCACCGGTGGCGTGACGCTCGGGTTCGGTGGCGCGCTGCAGCGTGGCCAATCTCGTTGGGTCTTTCACGGGGCGGCTCGACTCGGCTGGATCGTCACGCCGCGGTTGCAGCTGCTGCTCGATAACGCGTTCTACGTCAACAACGTGAGCGCTGGTCCGAACAACGCGCGCTTCTTCACGGTCTGGCACGCACCGCTGGCGCTCGTGGATCTCTACCGTGGGCTCTACGTCAAGGGTGGGCTGGGGTTTGCGTACCAGTTCGAGCGGGGGACGAAGAAGGAGGTGCGATACGGATTCGTCGGCATCGTCGGGCTCGGCTACCGGATGCTCGAGCGCGACCACTTCCTCTGGGCCCTCGAGTTTCAGATCGCCCCCGTGTTTCTCGACAAGAACGGGAACCACTACCTGTTCGTCCTCGGATTGGCGTTCCAATTCGATTGAGGTGAGGAGATGAGCGATACTCAAACCACGCGCCGCTATCATGTCGGTGGAATGAAATGCATGGGTTGCGTCAGCGCCGTGAGCTCGATCGCCGAGAATCTCGAGGGTGTCGCCCAGGTCAAGGTCGATCTCCAGACCGCCGAAGCGACGGTGCAGTGGGTCGGCGCGGCCCATGATGCCCAGCTGATCGAGAGTCTGAACGCGGGCGGCTACCCGACGACGGCGCTCGAAGAGCCCAGCGCCGAGTCGGGCGACGACGCCGACGACGAGCCTCACTCTAGTCACCCGGCCACACCCGAGGGGGCGCTGGCCGGGGACGAGAGCGCCGCATCGGTGACCCGGGAATCCGAGAAGATCCCCTACGACTTCGCGATCGGTGGAATGCGCTGCGCCTCGTGTGCGACGGGGATCGGTAGCGCCCTCGCAAAGCTTCCCGGTGTCGACGACGTCGATGTCAACTTCGCCGCCGAGAGCGCCCGCGTCTGGGTCAACGCAGCGCTCTCCGCCGATGCCGTCGCCGCGGCGATCGAAGCAGAGGGTTACGCCGCGCGGCGCATTCAGTCGCTCGACGAGTGGATCGGCGCGCTGACGAGCGACGATCGAGGTGCCGAGCGCGCTCGCCTGCTACGGCTGTTCGGCGCGATCGCCCTGGCGCTGCCGCTGATGCTGATCGCGATGGCGTTTCCTGGGTGGGTCGCGGGGCGTTGGCTTCAGCTCGCGTTGGCGACCACACTGCTCTTCGTCTTCGGCTTCGAGTTCCACCGCGGCGCGCTGCAGCAGGCGCGACACCTGCGAGCGAATATGGACTCGCTCGTCAGCCTCGGGACCCTCGCCGCCTGGGGGTACAGCGTCGGCTCGCTGCTCTACGGCGTCGGCCACCTCTACTTCGAGGCAGCGGGAATGATCATCACCTTGATTCTCCTCGGTCGCTTCTTCGAGGGGCGCGCCAAAGGGCGTGCCAAAGCCGCGATTCGCGAGCTCGCCGGCCTTCGCGCCCCGCTGGCGCACCTCGAGCGAGACGGAGCGCTGACCGACGTGCCGTCGGACCAACTGCGCCGCGGCGATCTCTTCCTCGTCCGGCCCGGCGAGAAGATCCCGGCCGACGGTGAGGTGGTGAGCGGCGAGAGCGAGGTCGACGAGTCGATGCTGACCGGGGAGAGCCGGCCGGTCGTCAAGGGCGAGGGAGACGCCGTCGTCGGGGCAACGATGAATCAGCACGGGCTGTTGCGGGTTCGCGTGACCCGCGTCGGGGCCGACTCGATGCTCGGCCAGATCGTGCGCCTCGTCGCCGAGGCCCAGGGCTCCAAGGCGCCGATTCAGCGCCTCGCCGACCGCGTCAGCGCGACCTTCGTGCCGATCGTGATCGCCATCTCCGTCGTGACCTTCGCGATCTGGGCTTTCGTCGGCGGCATCTCCGCGGCGCTCGTCGCCGCCGTCGCGGTGCTCGTGATCGCCTGCCCCTGCGCCCTCGGCCTGGCGACGCCCACGGCGGTGATGGTCGCCAGCGGGCGGGCGGCTTCGCTCGGCCTCTTGGTGCGAAACGCCGAAGCGCTGGAGACGATGAGCCAGGTCGAGCTCGTCGCCTTCGACAAGACCGGGACGCTGACCGACGGAAAGCCGGCGGTGGTGGCGGAGCACTGGTTCGACGATGGCGAGCGCGACCAGGTGCTGCGGTTGATCGCCGCAGCGCAGAGCGGCTCGGAGCACGTTCTCGGACGCGCGATAGAGGCCTGGGCGACGGCGCGCATGACCGCGAGCGGCGATTCGCCTCTCCTCGAACGTCTGGAGGCGCTCTCCGGCCGCGGCCTGCGCGCGGCAGCCGGCGGTCGCTCGCTGGTGATCGGTAATCGCCAGCTGATCGAGGAGGAGCTCGGCGACGGCGTGCTCGACCTGGGTCACGGGCCCGATCCTCGGACCTGGCAGCGCCG
>JAGQJP010000352.1 GCA_020430585.1 Myxococcales bacterium
TCTTCCTTTTGACTGGCGTTGGCCAATGACGAGAACGATACGCTCTCCGCCGACGCCATCGACGACACGGGTGGTGTGGGCGACCTCGTCGCCGACCTCGCGGGCGGGGGAGACATCGAGGAATCTGATCTCTTGCCCGCGCGCGCTCCCTGCCAGCGGGACAGCCAGTGCCAGAGCGGCCTCAAGTGTTGCTATCCCTGCGGGAGAGCGGGCTGCCAAAATCAGTGTGGCGGTCGGAAATGGGGCGTGCCCGCGCTTTCCCTGAGGCTTACTCGAAGTAGGCGTGGATCGAGGTCACGTCGAGGTAGTGCTCGTACTCGGTCAGCGTGGTGAAGGTGCCGATCACGAAGTACTTGCCGTTCTTGACGGTGCAATTGTCCTGGTAGGTGCAGTTGTTGCCACCGCAGCTGTACTCTTTTCCGTTCTCGTCGCGCAGACGCACCCCATCTTGCGCGTCGCTGCCCTCGTCGACGATGATCTGATTGCCACCGCAGCTGTTGCAGCAGGCGTTTTGGGGCGAGCAGGCCATCAACGTGCAGAAGGCGAGGCCCGCTTTGATATCGCCTGTGAGCGTGACGACGTGGCCGTGATACGCCTTGGGATCCTTGAGCAGCTCGGCGACGCTGACCTTCAGCGAGCAGACGCCAGGGCCGTCAGCGATGAACGGCGGGGCGGCGCAGGTCAGCTCGGGAGCGCACTGCTTGTATAGGTGCGCCGGCACGAAACCGCCGCAGCTCTCGCCCTCTTTCTGATAGGGCTTGCAGGTCCGGCTGCCGTCTTCGGTGTAGCCGCAGAAACCGTCGCTGCAGTCGTCGTCGCTCTCGCAGCCGCCGAAGGGGAGCTGGGTGCAATGATTGTTGATGCAGGCCAGGCCGCTCTGGCACATGTTCGGCCCGGTGCAGAACGCGTTCACGCCACCCTTGGGCTGGCAGAGCGCCGGGCAGGGCGTCGTGATGCAGTAGACTTGCTGACAGAACTCGCCATCTTTGCAGTCGGCGTCACTGCCGCAACCGAGGGGCACCGGCTCGACCTTGACGGCGTACTTGGCGTTCCAGACGTAGCGAGGTCCGTAGACCAACAGGTAGAGGCCGCTCTCTTTCACCTTCAGCGTCGTCGAAGCGGTGAAGTCGCCGTTTCCGGCATCCGACGTCAGCGTCTGGAACACCGGCTTCTTGAAGAGCGGTCGACCGAACAGCGTACGGTACGAGGGCCCGTAGACTCGGAAATAGCCTTCGGCGCTCGTCGAGGCGCTGATCGTCACTTCGTCGCCAGCCTTCAACGTGAGGGTCACGCCATGAAACCAATCGGGGTACGAGATCGCGCCGGCATATTTGCCCGGGACGTCGATGTTCGCGACGATCGTCGTGTACCAGTTGCTCAACGTATCGGTCTTGCCGTTGTCGACGAGCCCCTCATCGGGGTCGCGATCCGGCTTGACGCCGTTCGTGTCCAGGTTGTTCGCGTTGCTACAAGCCACCAGCATCAGGCAGGCGAGGGCGGCGAGCGCCCAGTTCCATCGCAGTTTCATCTCTCTCTCCTCGGTCTCGTCTTCACGCACACGGCTGTACGACATTTACCACATTTGCCCAGGTTCGGGCACATCTCCACACAGGCAAAATTCGTGCCGAATCGACACACGCCAACATTTCACGCCGTTGCGAGGGGCGTTCGAATTCACCGGTGAGACACGATGGCACAGTAAAATCCAGGAGAGTTCTGTAACACTAAGAAAATATGCGGATGTTCCCGGTGTGTGCGAGCTGTGGAAAATCGCCACACGGGCAGCCGCATGGCCCCGGACCGCCAGACACTCCCCCCAACGGGAACCAACGAGGCGCGAGAGAGAAGAATCTGGGGAGTGCCGAGCTCTCGTGGTACCCTGACGACATTCGACCAACGAACGGCCGAGGAGGGAATGATGACGATCGACCTATGGATGCTCGTTGCCACGGCGGCGCTACAGTGGGCGCTGATCATGGCGGTGGCGACGCCGAATTTGCTACTCAAGGGGCTCTCCTGGGGCTTCGGCAATCGCGACGAGGACGCCGAGGCCAAGCTGCCGTCGTGGCTCCCGCGGATGCAGCGCGCGAACCAAAACCTGGCGGAGAACCTGCCGATCTTCGCCGTCTTGGTGCTGGTCGTGCACCTGTCGGGGCACGCCAATGCAACGACGGCGCTAGGGGCGGAGATCTTCTTCGGCGCCCGGTTGCTCCATCCGGTGATCTACGTCATCGGCATCCCGGTGGTTCGCACGCTGGTCTGGACCGTCAGCATCGTCGGGATGGTGATGATCGCGACAGCACTCTGATGGGGTGGTAACTGGACCGGGCGGTGGTCCAGGAGTCGGTATCGGGAGCTCGGTCGGCGAAATCGCCGCCGTCGCGATCGATCGCACGAGATTCCCCCCGAGGCGCCTTGCGAGCCGCGATTCCCCTTGAGCAGCGCGTGGTTTGCCGCTACAATCAACACATTACGTCCATACGTCATGGTGTCGATCACAAACGCCGTTCGGTCGACGGAGGGCCAGATGAGTCCATGTGCACGGCGAGCGTGTATCGCGCTCAGCCTGATCGTGCTGCTGTCCGCGTGCCACGGGATCTCGGAGAAACGGGTCGACTCGACGAACCCGTCGACGCTGACCTGCACGCCGGGCATGGTGCAATGCAATGCGACGCTCGATGCGGTCGAGCAGTGTCGGCCCGAGGGGTACGGCTTCCTGCAGAAAGAGTCGTGCGCCAACGGCTGCAACGCGGGCACGGCGAGCTGCAACAGCGTCTGCCGCCCCGGGACTACGAGCTGCTCGGAGAACGAGCTGCAAACCTGCAAGGCCGACGGCTCGGGTTGGGACTCGACGACCTGCGCCAACGGGTGTGACGCGTCCAAGGGTCTCTGCTTCGGCTCCTGCACGCCAGGGTCGACGGTTTGCAACGGCGACGTGCTCGAAACCTGCAGCAGCGACGGCGGCGGCTACACGCAGACAGCGTGCAAGCACGGCTGCGACGCGAGCTCGACCGTCCAGGCGTGCTACGAGAGCTGTCGTCCGGGTTCGCAGACGTGCGACGCGGACGGCAATCTGGGCACCTGCAACGGGGCCGGAACGGGCTACGACACGACGCCCTGCGTCAACGGCTGCGATCCGACGACTCTGGCCTGCTTCGGCGAGCTGACAGCCGACGCTGGCGCGAATCAGGTGATCGTCCTCGGCGATGAGGCGACCCTCGTCGCGACGGCGACCGGCGGTGACGGAAACTACACCTATAGCTGGTCCGACGGCAGCGGGCCGATCGGCACCCATCCCCTGATCACCGTCGAGCCGGGGCAGACCACGGTCTATACCGTGACGATCACCGATGGCGAAGGGAATAGCGACACCGCTCAGGTCACCGTCACCGTCGAGTCACGCCTCACGGCGGACGCTGGCGCCGACAGGAGCATCCTCCGCGGTCAGGACGTGACCCTCGTCGGTACGGCGAGCGGCGGGATCGGCGACAAGAGCTGCTCATGGTCCCTCGACGGCAAGCAGGTCTCGTCGGAGTGCAGCTACACGGTTGCCCCCGTGAAGGACGGCAGCTTCGTGTTGACCGTCAGCGACTCGCAGGGGCACACGGCCCAGGACAGCGTCGAGGTTCGCGTCTACGATCCCCTCGCGGTGGTTGTCAGCGCGGCTGATCCGAAGCTCTTCGCCGGCGAATCGACGACCCTCGCGCTCGGCGTAACGGGAGGCGTGCCGCCGCTGGCGAGCTGCGTCTGGGACGATCCGAGCGGCTCGGACAACTGCGACGGGATCAAGGTCACGCTGAGCGCAACGACGACCTTCACCGTCGTCGTCACCGACGCCAACGGCAACACGGCGACGGGCTCGGTCACGGTCGAGGTGGTCACGCTGAGCGCACAGGGCCCCGACGAGCTGCGGGTCTGCCAGGTCGCTGGCTTCGAGCTCCTCGCTGTCGGCCAGGCGCTCGGCGGCGTCGAACCGACGCGCTGCGAGTGGTGGGGCATCGGTCCGAACGGATTGGTGAAAGACGCCGATAGCTGCAGCGCGAACACGACGTATCCGGGCGTTCCGAGCAGCGACGGCACCGCCGAGCTCCGCGTCTTCGACGCGAAGGGACACAGCCAAACCAAGACGGTCGACGTCAAGGTCGCCGATCCGATCGCCTTCGTGACCAAGCAGGCGACCTTCGACATCGTCGTCGGCGAGTCGGTGCGCTTCAACGCCAATGACGTGACGGACGGGGGCTTCGGCGACACGCGCAGCTGCGAGTATCTCGACATGGACGGGAACGTCGTCGCCTCGGGCTGCGTGGACATCCTCTGGTTCCCCGCCGCGACGCAAACCTATACGCTCAATGTCAGCGACGGAACCTGCCCGACGGGGAGCCTCGCGATCGATGTGGTCGTCCACGCGGTGCCGACGCTCTCGGCGATCAACGATGTGCACGTCGGCTATGGCGCTGACGCGACGATTACCTACAGTGTGTCGAACACGCACCCCGATGCCGTCTGCCTCTTGCGCAAGAAGGGCGAGAGCGTGACGACGACGATCCCCTGTGCCGACGGGACCAACAGTTACACGCTGGCGAATCAGAGCGAGACGACCGAGTACGAAGTGTTGCTCGTGATCGGCGCGACGTCCCACGCGATCCAGGGCTTCACGGTCACCGTGCTGAAAGCGACGGCCAACGCCGAACCGAACGCGATCGTCGGCGGCGACGAGACCACGCTGAGCGCTAGCGTGGTCGGCGACCTCGGCGCGCTCACGTGTCAGTGGCGGATCAAGGGTCAGGCGAGCTTCTTTGCCGAAAACGACTGCGTGGCGAGCGTCACGCACAAGCCGGCGACGGATGTCGTCTACGAGGTCGTCGTCACCGATTCCGATGACGTCTCGACGACGGCCGAGGTCGCCGTTTCGGTGGGGCTGGTGGTCGATCCGATTACCGATCTCTACGTCGAGATCAGCCAGGCGAACGTCCCCGTAACTGGCAGCTGGGTCGGCGGCACCGCTCCCTACGTCTGCACCTGGCGCGACGAAACCAACGGCGTCGAGCTCAAGACGGGCGCCTGTACGGGCTTCTCGGATGGTATCGGGCTACCGCAGCTCGAACCGACGCTCTACTCGCTCACCGTCAGCGACGCGAACAACAAGAGTGACAAGAAGACGTTCACGATCCACGTGCTGCGCGCGGTGGCCAACGCCAACCCGGCGACGATTCAGCCCAGCGGCTCGAGTAGTCTGACGGTCGGCATCAGCGGCGCGAAGGGCACGAACTGGAGCTGCGTCTGGACCGACGGCAGCGGCTCCGTCGTCCCCGGCGATTGCGGCGGCGCGACGGTCAGCCCGGCGGTGACGACGAGCTATCTCGTCACGGTGACCGACAACGACACGGGCAACAAGGCGACCGCGAACGTGTCGGTCGCCGTCGAGCTGGTGCTCCAGACGCCGACCGATGTCTACACCCAGGCGGGCACATCGACGACCGTCACGGGCACCTGGCAGGGCGGGGAAGCGGCGATGAGCTGTACCTGGACCGACCAGGCCACAGGAGCCGTGCTGAAGACCGGGAGCTGCAGCGGCACCTCCGACAGCCTCACGACGACCGTTGCCGCCAATGCGACCGTCCGGCTGACGGTGAAATACGACTCCGACGGGACCTCGAAGAGCGGCGACATCAAGATTCACGTGCTCAAGGCCGAGGCGAAGGCCGAGCCGGCGAGCTCGGGCCAGGCGGGAACGACGATCACCCTCACCGGAACCGCCACCGATTACGATCCCGGGCAGGCGGTGAGTTGCGTCTTCACCAACAACCGGGACGCGACGACTCTCAACGGCTGCGTGGTCAGCGTCACGCCGACGATCGACACGACCTACACGGTGACGATCACGAACGCCGGCCACAGCGCGACGGCGCAGGTGACGGTGCCGGTGAAGCTGCTCGTCCAGGCGCTGCCCGATCTCTACGTCGGCCAGACGCCTTCGTTCAACGTGACCGGCACGTGGTCCGGCGGGAACCCGGGCTATCAATGCCGTTGGATCGACGAGAGCAGCGGGGCGAACGTCAAGGGCCCCGGTCCCTGCACCAACGGAAGCGACGTCGTCGCGTTGACGCCAGCGACGACGCGCGAGTTCACCTTCGAGGTCACCGATTCCGACGGTGGCGGGACGCTGGCCTCGGTCACCTTCACGGTCAATGTCCTCGCCGTCACGGCGACCGCCGACAAGACGTACGTTGCCTCGGGCGCCCGCGTCACGCTCGGTGTCACGCCGAGCGGGCAGAACCCGGCTTCGACGTACAGCTGCACCTGGACCGACAACCTCGGTGGGGCGCCGATCACCAACGACTGCGCGCCCGTCGTCATTCCAACCGAGACCGTGACCTACAGCGTGACCTACTCGAACGGCAGCGAGTCCGCGACATCGAGCATCACCATCAGCGTCTTGACCGTCGAGGCGGGAATGGCGCAAACCGTCCCGCGGGGAGCCTCGGTCACCCTCACGGCGACAGCGACGGGCAATCAGGGGAGCGGCAGCTGTGTCTGGACCAACAACGTCACCGCCGATTCGCTCAACGGCTGTACGGTGAGCTTCCCCGCGCTGGTCAAGGCGACCTGGACGGTGACCTACACCGACACCAACGGCAACGTGGCGAGCGACACCGTCGACGTCTCGATCACCGACCCCTGCGCCGACGGGACGACGAACGGCAACGAGAGCGACAAAGACTGCGGCGGGCCGACGGTCTGGTTCAACGAGATCCACTACGACAACGCGAGCACCGACGCCGACGAAGGGTTCGAGCTCGCCGGGCCATTGGGCCTCGATCTGACGGGCTGGAAGGTCCTGCTGATCAGCAGCGCCGGAGCCGTCACCGCGACGTTCGATCTGTCGACCTTTGCGAACCGCGTGCTGGACAACGGCAACCCGGCGGACAAGGTCGGCGTGCGCTGGTTTGGCTTGGCCGTCAACGCATTGCCCAATAGCACCTTCCCCCGCGGTTTGATGCTCGTCGATGCCTTCGATCGGGTGCACCAGTTCCTGAGCTACGGCAACTCGACCGTGATCACGAGCACCTACGCCGGCACCACCGTCAACTCGACGCCGATCGGCCTGAACGAGAGCGGCTCGACGCCGTTGGGGGCTTCGCTGCAATTGGTCGGCACGGGGAACCACTACCACGACTTCACCTGGGTCAAGGATATCGCCTCGACGCACGACGCGGTGAACGCGGGCCAGACCTTCGCGCCGCTGCCCGGCCTGAGCTCACCGAACATCTGCGGGCGCTGCGACCTGAATCGGGTCTGTGGCGGGCTGACCCAGAGCTGCAACCTCGCGACGAGCCCGAGCTACGAGTGCTCGCCGACCTTCGACGTCTGCTTCGACTGTTCGATCAAATCCGACGACTTCCAGGACGCGAGCTTCCCGACGACCGCGACCTGCGATTACCTGGGCGACCTATTTCCGCTCTACAAGCGGGGCCAGGTTCGGATTACGAGCTCGTCCGCGGGGCCCTATGCCATGGCGTGCGGCGCGGGCCACGGCTGGACGTCGACGTATCTCGGGATCTACGATCCGGTGGGGAAAGACATCTACATTCGGTTCCCCTACCCTGTCACGGGGATCTCTTTCACGTTGGGCCAGCTGCTGAACTACACTGGGGTGACGAGCGTCGAGCTCTATCTTCCTGGGCCGTCAGGGCCGACGTTACACGACTCAATCGGGATTGCGGCCACACCCTCGAGCATCGCCGTAGTTCCCGCTGGCCCGGTCGACTGGATCATGCTTCGCGCGGTCGGCGGCGCACCCAACCCCGGGTTCGGGCTCGACGATCTGAGCTACGACGGGCCACTCTGCCCCTGACGCTTCGACCGAGTGGCGATTCGGCGGTGCGTCTGCGGCCGCTACCGCGTGCGATCACAACGGCAGATGTTCGACGACGACCAAAACGGGAGCGCCCAGGAGTCCGACCGACCCACCGCAGGGACAGCCGTCCACTGTCCCTATTGCCGCGACCGGCTCAGCGCGCCGCTGGTGGTGTGTGCCCGCTGCAACGCCGAACACCACGAGGAGTGTTGGAACGCCAATGGCTCGCGCTGCTCGATCTTCGGCTGCGGCAGCGACCGCATGCGCCGATTGGGTCCCGATTCGTCCGCCCACGGACGCCGTGGCCAGAATCGTCGGCGTCGAGGACGTACCGGCGAGCCGAACGGAGGCTCGAGTCACCGGCCCGCGGATGCCCTGGGTCGCGACGAGGCGGGTCCGCCGTCCTCCGATCGCGATCGAGCCGACAGAGCGGGGCCGGCCGCCTTTGCTCGCGACCGGCGGCCCTGGACGCTGGCACACGTGCTGCTCGCGCTGCTGCCCGGGATCGCGCTCTTCGCGATCCTCGAGGCGAGCGGTGACCAGGCGCTGGCCGCGACCTCACCGGTCTGGTTCGTCCTCGGCGCGCCGAGCCTGGTGCTGCTCTATCGTCGTGCGCGGCGCAGCAGGTCGCGTCTAGGGCTCTCTATCGGGCTGATCACCCTCGGCGCTTATTCGCTGGTAGCGAGTGTCTTCGGTCGTGGCCTAAACGGCCACGCGAGCGAGAGCGGTCTGTTCCTCTCGCTCAGTGGGCTCCTCGGCAGCTGCGCCGGATATTGGATGCTTCTCCCGTCCAGATCGGCGCAGACGATCGGCGCTCTCGATCCGGCCAGCGAGGCGCGTGCCGACCGTGCGAGACGCTGGCTCGCCGTCGTTCTGGGCGGGCCGACGATGCTGAGCCCCTGGATCCTCGGCTGGGCGCAGCCCCATTCGTCGATGCTCGCGGGTGTGCTGACACCGTTGGCCTCGAGCCTGGCCCTCGCCGTGCAGAGCCATTTCACCGTCAGCCGGCGATTCGACGAAGGGGCGGGGCTTCCGCGGCTCGTCTTCTGGGGGATCGCTGCGTTCATCGCCTTCGTCTGTGCCGATTCACCGCGAATGCTGCCGCTGGCCGGCGACTATCTCGCGCTCTTCCTGCTTCCCGGTTTCTGGATGGCGATGATGGCGATCGTCGGGGGGCTCGTCCTCCCCGGACGACGGCGGCGTCTCGCCTCGGGATCCCTCTCGGCGCTGACGTTGCTCCTTCCCTTCGTCCTCGACGCATCGCCGATCGAGGACCACGTGTTGCGCTACGCCGGTTGCGCGATCGTCTTCGCGCTGCTCTGCGTGGCGGTCTTGTTTCTGACCACCGTGCGGCAGCCCCTTGGCGTGCGGCGCTGGCTGAGCGCGCCGTTTCCGATCGTCCTCGCCGTCTCGATGGTGGCCGGCCGCACGCCCGTCGATGCGAGCACCCTCGTGGCCCTGGCGATCCTTGCCGCATACGCCGTTGCCCGACGATTTTTCCTCGAACGCTACGAGCATCCGGTCCCCGAAACCCCCGAGATTGTGGTCGGAGGGCCCCGCGGCTGAAGGGCGCGCGGGTTTGTGCGTGCGCACCCGAGCTCGGCCCGGTCTCGATCTCTGGACTTGAGAGGCCGAACCTCGCTTGGCATTCCGTGTCGTCTGTGGTATAGTTGAAAACTCACAATAAATACAACGGGTTGCCGGATGTTCGCGTGTCGGGCGGAAGACCCGAAAGGCGGAGCGTGGATACGACAAGTTTGAGGCGAACGCTGGTGTACGAAGCGTCTGCGTCGGAGCCAACGATCCATGAGGAGATCGCGCTGATCCGTGAGATCGACCGCGCAAGCGAAACGAAGGCGAAGCGATTGGCCTGGATCTCTCCGGTACCACTGGTCGTCGGTATCGTGCTGGCCTTCGCCGTACCGGATCCGACGGGTTCGCCCGTGATGATCGGCCTCGGCCTGTTGACGATGATCGGGCTACTCGTGATCCGCAGCCGCGTCCGACGAACGGACTTCGAAGATCGGCGCTACGAGCTGGTCGATGGGCTATTGCGCACGCTCGACCTGGCCAAGGACCAACCCGTCACCATCCGTCTGATGTTGGGCCCTGACAAAGAAGTTCGGCGGGCAAAGGGCACGACAGAGTACGAGACGCCGTGGCTGCACCTCGAGGCGCCACTCGCCGATGGCAACACCTTCAGCCTCGATCGGACCTCGTTCAAGTCGGTGAGCGTCAGCACCCGCCAGCGCGGCCGGACGCGGGTCACGACGACAACGACCCGCTCGAGCTTCGTCGATCGGCTCGGCGTGCGCTATTCGCCCGGCACATGTCCCGACGTCGAGAGGGCCGGGGCGGCGATCGCAGAGCAGCTCCGGTTTCCCGCGTTCATGGCGGTGCAGAAGGTGGAACATCATGCGGGCGAGTTGGCGGTCACCGCTCGCTGTGATAGCAAGTGGGACGCCGGAACGCTCGGCGGAGAGTCGATCGACGCCGTCGCGCTCGGCGCGGTGATGTTGGCCGGGTTGTATCGCGTGCTGGGGCGCCCGACACCAGCCGATCCAGGCCGGGCGGGGACGCTTCCGCCGGCGCGGTTTCGGTCCGAGAAGAAAGCGGGCGCTCTGGCCTGGACGCTGCGCATCGCCGCGCTTCTGGTGCTCGCCGTGGCCGCGATCTTCGCCTACGAGTACAACAAGAGCAACAGCTGGGTCAAGGAGAGCCGCCACGCCCTGCGCTACTACAAGAGCGAGATGGCGAAGTCGACGCCTCGCGATGCCGAGGTCCGCGGACTGAAGGGCTCGATCGAGAGGAGCCAGAAAGACGTCGAAAGCGCGGAAGCGCTGAACAGCAAGCGGCGAATCAAGCTTGCTGCGGCGAGTGCGCTCGGATTGTTGTTCGTCGCCGCGTCGCTGTGGGCCTCCCGTCGGAAAAACGGCACAAGAGACGCCCACCCGGAATGAAACAGCGATGAAACATGAGCTTCACGAGCGAATTCGCTCCTCGTTGGACGACAAACGCAGGATACTCGAGCGGGCGACGAGCGCCGCGCACCACGCCGCGACAGACGACGAGTCGACGGCGGAGAACAAGTACGATACCCGAGGGCTCGAGGCCGCCTATCTGGCAGGGGCACAGTCGAAGCGTCTGGCTCAACTGGATCAGGAGATTCGAATTCTCACGCGGTTTGCGCCGCGGGCCTTTGGCGCGGACGAGCCGATCGGGCTCGGGGCGCTGGTCGAGCTCGCCTCCGACGAGGGGTCGCGAATCGTCTTCATCGCGCCCTGCGCCGGGGGGCTCGAGCTCGAGCTGGCACACAGCCGCGTGTCGGTCGTGACACCGCAATCCCCCCTCGGCGGCCAGCTGATCGGCGCCTACCAAGGTGACGAAATCACGCTTTCCCTCGGCGCGCGCCGCGTCGTCTACGAGATCCTCTCGGTCACGTAGCCGGGAGGGCGCTCAGCCGATCACGGGTAGGCAGATGAGGGTACCGGTAGCGGATGGTGCCTCCCATCCGAGCGTTGGCTCCAGCGGGTCCTTCCGCCAGTGAGGCGAGGAGCCCGCAAAGGAGCGCGGTGGATGCCCTGTGCCGTCGACGGCCGCCAACGCAACGTCGTACCTCGTGGTCCGAAGCCGTTGTGAGCTAGCTGGGCTTCGTCGTGCGTCGTCTCCAGCGCAGGATCTCGCCGACGATCAACACGGGCGACGCCAGGCCAACGGTTTCGATCCAGTCGACCAGCGAGAGCGGTACGGTACGGAAGACTTCGCCACCGAATTGAACGATGACGAATTGCCCGACGACGATCGCGGCGGCGATCAAGGAAAACGCGGGGTTCGCAGCGAGGCCAGCGAGGCCCGATCGGTTCGAGCCGAGGGTCCGCGCATTGAAGAGGTTCCAGAACTGCAGAAAGACGAAGAAATTGAAGAACAGCGTCAGGCGGTGCGCGTCGGAGTGGCCCCCCAACAGGTTCGTCGTCAACAGGAGGATCAGCACGACGACGAAGATGCCGCCCGTTCCCAGGATGTTCTTCGCCATCTCTTTGGTGATGATGAACGCCTGCGAGCTGCGCGGGCGATCGAGCAGCACGTCGTCGCTCGGCGGCTCGGTGGCGAGCGCCAGCGCGGCAAAGGTGTCCATGATCAAGTTCACCCAGAGCATCTGCATCACCGTCAGCGGCAGCTCGACGCCGATGAACGGACCGAGCATCGCGACGACGCAGGCGGCGACGTTGATCGTCAGCTGAAACAGGACGAAGCGCTGGATGTTGCGGTAGAGGGAGCGACCCCACTTGACGGCATTGACGATGCTGGGAAAAGAGTCGTCGAGGAGCACGATATCCGCCGCCTCTTTGGCGATCGAGGTTCCCGATTTTCCCATCGCGAGGCCGACATTGGCGTGGTTGAGGGCTGGCGCATCGTTCGTGCCATCGCCCGTGACCGCGACGACGTGGCCGATCTCTTGTAACAGCTGTACGAGGCGCATCTTGTCCGCAGGGCGCGCCCGGGAGAGCACGCGTAACGCCGGCAACGCACGCTTGACCGCATCGTCGTCGAGGGCGCCGAACTCCGGTCCCGTCATCACCGCGTTGGGCTGGTCGAGTTGACCGAGGCCGATCTGGCGGCCGATCTCCGCCGCGGTGCTCGCCACGTCACCGGTGACGATCTTGACCTCGATCCCGGCGCGCTGGGCCGCTTTGACGGCCCCCGGGACGTCGTCGCGGACGGGATCGGCGATCGCGAAGAAGCCGAGCCATGTCGCCTCTTGCGCAAGCTCGGCGGGGTCGTCCCCGAGCGGCTCGTCGCCCAGCTCTCGCACGGCGACGCCGAGGGTGCGCATCCCGCGCTCCTGGTAGCTCTTGAGCTCGGCGCTGAG
The DNA here is from genome assembly GCA_020430585.1 of Myxococcales bacterium. GTDB lineage: Bacteria > Myxococcota_A > UBA9042 > JAGQJP01 > JAGQJP01 > JAGQJP01. Next base: position 12,729 of record JAGQJP010000352.1, read on the forward strand.
CGCCTCGAGGTGCCCGTCGATCGGCGTGACCGACCCGTCACGGTTCAGCAGCTGAGTCGAGCGCTCGAGGACGATCTCCGGGGCGCCCTTGATGTGGGCCATGCGTTGGCTCGACGGATCACCCTGTCCGACGGTGACCATGAACTTGCGTTTGGTGTCGAAGGCCCACTGGCGTTCGAGCTGGAAGGCGTGGCGGACGTGAAGGTAATCGAGCCCTTGTGCGTCGAGCCAGAGCAGCAGCGCACCTTCGGTGGGATTACCGATCACCGACGCCGGGGTCGCGCCGTCGCCGTCGGCGGCCGACGCGTCGTTCTCGCTCGTCTCGCCCTCGTCGAAGCTCAGGTTGGCGGTGCTGTTGACCGCGATCCCCGCGATCAGCAGGCGACCGTAGGGCGTTTCGCCGTTCGGACCTTCGGGGCTCGCGCCTTCGCTGCCCGGGCAGAAGGCGTGCAGGCGCATCCGATTCTGTGTCAGGGTACCCGTCTTGTCGCTGCAGATGCACGTCGCCGCTCCGATCGTCTCGCAGGCGTGCATCCGACGGACGAGGTTGTTGCTCGCCGTCATCTTGCGCATGCTGTACGCCAGCGAGAGCGTCACGCTCATCGCCAGCCCTTCCGGGACGGCGACGACGACGATCACCACGGCGATCATGAAGTAGGTCAGCAGCTTGCGCGCGATCTCGAGGGAGAGCCAGCGCGTCGGATCGGCGGGCACCAGCCCGAGGAGGATGCCGATCGCGAGGAGCGCGCCAAAGAGCACGATCCCAGCCCCCGTCGTACGCGCCAACGCGGCGACGCCACCCGCTTCGAGCCACTGCGGGGGATCGCTTCGCCGACCGAGGAGCTCCTTGGCGTCGTATACGATCGGTAGCCAGACCCGCTGGCTCGCGAGCGCGGCGGCGACGCCGGCGATCGCCAGAAACCACCACTGCGAGCTCGTCGGCACGAGCTCACCCGTGACTGCGGCGCGCGCCATCAGCGCGCCGAAGGTCACCGTGGCGATGCTGAAGCCGAGCACGCCGATCAGCTTCGAGAGCCGCTCGAGCTGATGGTTGAGCGGTGTCACCTCGTTCGTGTCGCCGACCGCCGCGCGCGCGGTCTGGCCGAACTCGGTGGCGTCGCCGACGGATTTGACGAGCAACGCTCCGTGACCGTCGGCGACGAGGGTGCTGCGCAGGACAAGGTTCGCCTTGTAGGCGCCTTCCTCTTCGGCGGGATCGACGCCGAGGCGGGCATTCTTCTCGACGGGCAACGACTCGCCTGTCA
>JAGQJP010000353.1 GCA_020430585.1 Myxococcales bacterium
GGTCGACCCGTGTCGGATTGAAGTAGGGCTCGGGGTCCTGATCGAGGCTGTAGAACCAAACCTCCTCGCCGTGATCCTGCTGCCTCTTCCAGGCGTAGCCCTGTTGATACGCGCGGATGTGGGCGATCCAGATGTCGTAGCCGCAGGGCCCGTCGGGGTGTTCGGCGATCTCCTTTTTCGGCTCTTCGGAGATCGCGATCCGCAGCGATGGCGCCGCGAGCTTGGTCAGCCGACAGAGATGCGCCGCGAGCTTGTAGTCTTCGGCATTCTGCGGCTCGTTCTGCACGTAGTAGTATGCGCGCTCGGCGAGGCCGTTGGTCTGTAGATACTGCTCGAGCGCCCCGAGGAACTCGGACCACTCGGCGTTGTAGCTCGGCGTCCCGTAGTGGTCGCCGCGGTTGATCCCGCAGAACGTCGCGGGCCGCGGTGTGCTGTTGTCGACGAACTGAAAGATCATCGCCGACGGAAATCCCGCGTCGTTCCATCCCTGGCCCAAGATGTAGCGCTTGGCGAGCCACCCGATGCTGTACTCTTGCGGTTCGTCGGGCTCGTCCCAGAGAACCCCGCAGGGATCGCTCGAGTCGGAGTTGTCCCAGGTGATCGACGGGTTGAAACCCGAAGGCCAGGTCACCGATTTGGGGGTCAGCCGCTGCTCGAGAAGCATCGTCTTGGCGTCGTCGACGGTGCGCCCGTTGACAAGGAGCGCCGAGACGTCGATGTTCATCTGCGTCTTGAAGGTCGGCAGCTTCGGGATCGTGAAATCGAAGACCGTCAAGCTCAGGGGGATCGTGATTCGCCCGTCGACGCTGTAGTCCACGATCACCTCGGTGGTGTGTTCTCCCGCGGGGGCGTCGGGCGGTACGAAGACCCGGATCCAGTAGGCCACCGTCGCCGTCGTCGACAGATCGACCTTTTCCGCGGGCGCGCTCGGGGTCAACCGCTCGGCATAGCCGCCGTCGAACCCGACGCGAAAGATCTCGATGCGCTGCGCGGCGCCGAGGTTGGGGAAAGCGGTCACGCTGAGGCGAATGTTACCACTCGCCGGCCCAAAGACGAGCTGAATCGGCTCGAACTCGCCCTTGGCCGCGTGGATCCGCAATCCGCTCTTCGTCCCCTCGGGCGAGCGCTCGTTCGCCTTGAGCTTGTGCCCCGATGCGGTGGTCCAGATCGGCATCCGCGGCGAGCTCTCGTCCAGCTTGTAGGTGAAGGAGGTCGACGCCAAGACGACGGGGCTCGTATTGACGCTGCCATCATAGCTCGTCGACGAATCGCTGCCGTTCGTCGAATCCCGGCCGCTCGTCGCGTCGCTGCCGCTCGTCGCGTCGCTGCCCGCACCGCAAGCGGAGAGGCTCGTCAGCAGCAACAGGAGAAGGAAATGAAATGCGGTCTGCAGAAAACGCCTTCGCATGGAACCCTCGTCGGCCTGCGTTCGCTCGTGATTCGACTACGCGTGTCGGTTGCACTGGTAGTGTACCGAAGGGCCCGGGCCAGCGACAAGCGGTGATCCCCAGGGCGGCGGAAACAGGCGCTTTATTCCGAGACGTCGACCCACGTGGCGCTCGGCACGTCGCCTGCGAGGGTGGCGATCGCCAGGCCGATCGGAAGGCGAAAGCGGCGTGGTCCCGCGCTGCCAGGGTTCCAATAGTGCACACCATCCTCGACGACGAAGCGCGGCTGATGCGTATGCCCGCTGAGGACGATCGCCACGCCGGCAGCCCGCGGGTCGATGTCGAGATCGGCGAGGTCGTGGATCAGGTAGATCGACAGCCCCCTCCACTCGACCCACTCGCTCTCGGGGAGCGCCGCTGCCCAGGCGCCCTGATCGGTGTTGCCTCGCACGGCGTGGGTCGGTGCGATGGCGCTCAGGCTCTCGATGATCTCGATTCCACCGACGTCGCCGGCATGCAAGATCAGCTCGCAACCCTCGAGGGCGCGCCGAGCGCTGGGGCGCAGTACTCCATGGGTGTCCGAGATCAGTCCCAAACGTGGCTCGTGCATCGATCCTCCTCTTCGATCGCTCGGAATCGAGAGCGCCCTACCCGTCTCACCGACGCCGTCCGTTCCCTTGACAGACTGCAATGCGAGGCGATATACCTCGAATTAGACCAAGCATCAACACGTGCAACCTTGAGCCGTCTCACGCCACGCCCGACGTTCCCGATGATGGCGCTGCTCGCAGCCGTCGTCTCGATTATCGCCAGTTGCGCCCCGATGATCGAGCGCGCATTTCATCCCGATGGGACACTTCGTCTCGAGGTGCCGCGCGTAGAGCAGATGCGCGGCAAATTCAAGATCTACGTGCGCGACGGCGAGTATCACGAGTGGCACCTCAACGGTCACCTGAAGACGAGCGGCGACTACGTCGACGGCAAGCGCTCGGGAGAGTGGCGCGAGTTCTACGACAATGACAAGCTCCACCGCAAGGGGCTCTACCTCCACGGCAAGAAATCTGGAATTTGGCTCGAATACTACATGAGCGGCCAAGTCTCGAAGCGCTTCGCCTACCATGAGGGCATCCGCAGCGGACCGATCGCCGCGTTCTGGCCGAGCGGGCGCAAGCGCCTCGTCGGACAGCGCAACGCAAAGGGCAAACGCTACCTCCGCTGGACCTGGTGGCACGAGAACGGACAGATCGAGCGGATCGGCTCGTTCCTCAACGGCCGCCGCCACGGCGAGTGGCGCTCGTTCTACGACAGCGGGCAACCACGGGCGCGAGGCGAGTATCGACACGGGCAGCGCATTGGCCGCTGGCTCACCTTCTTCCGCAACGGCACCAAGAAGGCGGAAGGCGTCTTCACCGAGAAGGGCTCGGTCTGGACCGAATGGTCGTCGGTCGGGCCGGCGAAGCGCACCGTCTGGCGCAACGACGAAGGAACCGTGGTGCGCGCGAGCGAGTGGGGCTACGGGCCCAAAGAGCTCAACGACGGAACGAAGGTCGCCCACGACAAGATCTTCACCTGTCCGCGCGGCACGCGGCTCGCTGGGGCGAACTACAACGCGGGGGGCACCGAGCAGTGGTGTGTCTCGAAGTCGAGCGGCGAGCGACACGGTCCCTTCGTCTCGTGGAACCGCAAGGGGCAGAAGATCACCCAGGGCGAGTACAAGGGCGGACAGAAGCACGGCGTCTGGCGTTCGTGGTGGGAGAACGGCACACCCTGGATCGTCACGCTCTGGAAGGACGGCGTCAAGGAAGGAAAGCAGCAGTTCTTCCACCCCAACGGGCAGCTTCAGATGGAAGGCAGCTGGCAGAATGGCCAACGGCACGGGCTCTGGAGATACTACACCTCGAAAGGGCGGCTCGAGCGCAAGACGACCTTCGAGAACGGACGCAAGGTGACCCAGTGAGCGTGGAGACGACGATCGCGACGTTGACAGCGATGATGCACCGCCTGCGCAGCGTCCTCGACCTCGAGAGCAGCCTCCAGATCGTCGCCGACACGACCAAGAGCCTGGTACCGTGCGACGGCGCCAGCGTGCGGCTCTTCGATTCCAAGCGTGAAGGGTTCCTCGCCGTCGCGCGCGCGGGCGAGAGCGTGCACGCCAAGAGCGCGGTACGGCTGCGCGCCGACATGGGGCTGATCGGCTGGGTCGGGCGCCACGGACGACCGGCGATGGTCAACGACACCGACGAGGACGAGCGCTTCGAGTCCAATCCCGACCAGGTGATGCGCGTGCGCAGCATCGTCTGCGTTCCGCTGATCATCGGCGAGCGGGTGCTCGGCGTGCTCGGGGCGACGGCGCGATCGAGCAAGGCCTTCAGCGAGGCGCACTTCGAGACGTTGAAGTTTCTCGGCGACTGCGCCGCGCCCTGGATCGAGCTCTCGCGCCTCGAAGCGCTCTCGATCCGCGATCCCCTCACGGGCCTCTACAATCGACGCTACCTCGACGGGCGGCTGATACAAGAGATTGGCCGCGCGCGGCGCCATGGACACCGTTTCTCGCTGACGATGCTCGACCTGAACTCCTTCAAGTCGATCAACGACACCTACGGACACGTCGTCGGCGACGTGGTGCTGCGCACCGTGGCGATGCGCTTGCAGAACAGCCTGCGCATCGACGACATCATCTGCCGCTTCGGCGGCGACGAATTCGCCGTGCTGATGCCCGAGACCGATCTCGTCGCCGCACAACAAGCGACCGAGCGCGTGCTCGAGGCGATCGGCGCCCACCCGATCGATCTGACCAGCGACTACGGCGTACGGCTGGCGATCGTGGCCGCGGGAGGTGTGGCGGAGCTTCGCGAAGAGGACAGCGCCGAGACACTGCTCGACCGCGCCGACCGCCAGATGTTTCTCAACAAACGAGAGTCCCACGCCGCCAAGGCTCCGCTCGAGAGCGGGGATGGCTGAGCCGGAGAGACGAGAGCGCCGCGTCTTCTGCGTCTGTTATCGCGCGAGCGGTGGAATGTTGGCGACGATCGTCTTCGACGCCGACACACGAGCCGAGCGGGACGATCGGATCGAGTGGTATCTCGACGGCGTGCTGCGTTTCGTCGTCCCATTGGCGCACTACGAGACCTGCCGCACCTTCGAGTTCAAGAAAGAGGCCGACGAGTTCGCCCTCGCCTATCGCCGAGAACAGCACCACCTCGGGCGCCGCACGGACGACCAGACGGCTCGGCTCGAAGAGCGTGGAGCGGCGTCCGCCAAGGCCCCCTCGAGGCCTCCGAGCGAGGCGGCGCCGATCATCGAAGGCGTCGCCGTGCAATTCGCTGGAATCGCCCCCCGACCGACGAAACAAAGGAGCTGAAATGGCCGCCACCCCCACACATCCCGAGCTGAACGAATCCGAGATCGCCGAGTTGCGCTCCCAGGTCTCGAAGAAGGGCATGGAGCTCAACGAAAAACTGACCAAGCTGCTGGCCGGGAAGGAGATCGAGATCGGCGACCTGGACGGGCTCTCGATTCCGACCGAAAAAGAGGACAAGCGCAAGAAGCTGAAGCTCTACCTCGATCAGGTGAGCTTCGTCCTGCGTCGTTACAATGACGGAACCTTCGGACACTGCCTGGTCACGGGCCGGCCGATCCCGCGGGCGATTCTCCTCGAGTCTCCCTGGACCCTATTCCATCCCGACGTCCCCGAGGACGACCGCACCTTCCCGCCCCGCCCCTGATGGCGCGAAGACGAGCTGCTTGTCGGCGGCGAGAAATCGCGGCTCGAGGGTGACGCCGTGCACCGCCAGAGAGGGGGGTACCCCCTCTTGGGGGTAGAGGTAACGCCGATATAGGCGATGGAAGTTGGCCGACGCTCCGAGCTTGAGAAAGATCGCGTTCAAACCAAAGGTGATTCGGTTGAAGAAGATCAGATCCGGCGGAAGGTTCAGCTGGGTCAAGTTCTTCGGGTTCATCACGGTCTTCGCCTCTTCGATCCATTGCGGCGTGAAGGTGAAGACGCGATCGAGCCGAAAGGGCCCCGCGTGGTAGCAGAAGAACTCCCACATCCAGTCGCTGTCGTAGGGCCGCCCGGGCAGAATCAGCTGGAGCTTCAGCACCTGCTGGTCGAAGGTCGCACGATCGCCCTCGACGAGGGCCCGATTGAGCCTCATCAGGTCGGCCATGAAGGGCTCGGCAAAATACTTGATGCAACCGAAGTCGAGGAAGGTGATCCCGCCGTCCTCATGGAAGATGTAGTTCCCCGGGTGCGGATCGCCATTGAAGACATGGAATCGGTGCATCGAGTCGAAGACAAAGTCGTTGAGCACGAAGACCGCGAGCTGCTTCTCGCGCTCGTTCGCCTGGGCTACGAAATCGTAGAATCCGAGACCGCGCTGATAGCTCTGAACCAACACCCGCTTGGCCGAGACTTCGGGAAAGACGCGAGGGATGCGGATGTAGGGGTGGCCGCCCCAGAGATCGTAGAATAGCTGCTGGTTCCGAAGCTCCTTGCGGTAGTCCAACTCGTCGACGATCCGCTCTTTGAGCTCGGCGACGACCGCTTCGGCGTCGGCGTTCTTCTGGACGGCGTTGATCATGAAGGCGATCCCCTGGGAGAACTTGAGATCGTTCTCGATCGCCTCGTCGACCCCCGGGTATTGCACCTTCGCCACGACCTGGGATCCATCGTGCAGCCGGGCACGGTGCACCTGACCGATCGAAGCAGCGGCGATCGGCTCTTCGTCGATGTCGCCGAAGAAGCGCCCGATGTCGCCACCGAGATCCTCTTCGAGCACCTGGCGGACGAGGTGAAAATCCATCGGCGGTGCGCTCGTCTGCAGCCCCGTGAGCAGCTTCTGCGCGTCTTCGGGCATCGAGTCGGCGGCAAAGCTCATGATTTGGCCGATCTTCATCATCACGCCCTTCATGTTGCCGAGCATCTGCGTCGCTTCGGCCGCCGTCTGCAGGTGATACTGGCCTTCGAGCCTCTTTTTGGTCTCGAGGGAGGCGCGAAACGAGCGCAGACGCAAGATGAAGCGCCGAACGAACGAGCGCGTCAAAAGCGAGCCGACCTGTGTGGTGCGAGAGACGATCGAGGTCGAGATCCCCGCGGCATTACGCCGCCTCGCGAGATGGCGTAGAACGAGCCAGAGCGCGACGGCGAAGAGCGCGAGACAGGCCAACAGCGTCGAAATCCACCCCATCCGGGCCTCCCATGCGAGCCAACAGAGTTACCGATTCACGGGGGCGGCGTCAAGCGACGTTCCGCGCTTGCATTGGCAAAGCGCTGAGCATACGCTAGAGGGCGATCGGAGTGTCGTGATGCATCTCAAACCGAAGCAGAAAGATTGGCTCGCCCGCTATCTCGAATCCCTCGTCGACCTCGGACCACCGCCCTGCCCGCTCACCTTCGAGCGCTCGGGCACAGCCGAAGCCTGGGCGACGCGCTACGGCGAAGCGTTCGTCGCGCACCACGGCTTCGAGTTCGCCGAGCTTCGCCCGTCGGAGATCACGGCGGCGTTCGACGAGCACTTTCGCTGCGACCCGGACTACCGCGGTTTCTACGAGCTACTGGCGGTCTACGCCCAGCTCTGTTGCGGATTGGCCGACATCTTCGGTCGAAACGCGGCTCGGGCGCGGCGCGTCGTCGAGATCGGCCTGTTGTTCGCGGCCACCTTCGGGCTACGCGAGCGAACCGTCGAGTTGGCGGACCTACTTGGTGAGTCGGAGGCGAACGGCCTCGAGTCGGCAGCCCCAAAACCGGTGGGCACCGAGCTCTCCGAGGAGTGCCGCGACGCCCTGCGAGGGCTCGCCAGCGATCTCGACGAGCTGGGCGAGCACTATCGCGACCCCCTCTTCGCCGCCACCCTCAAGGCGTCGTTCCGTTATGCCGACGTACGGCTCTTGTGTGAGCTCGCGAGCGACTTCTACCTCAAGGGGCGCTACGACCACCTGCGGATGGTCGAGCTGTACCTCGATCGCCTCGACGAGCGGCGCCTCTTGTTTCAGGGGGCGATCGCCATCGCCTGGGCCGATGGCGAGATGGCCGCCGAGGAGCGCCGCTTCCTGCGACGGCTGATCGAGCTGGCCAACATCCCCGCGACGATGGCTGATGATCTGGAGCGCAGCATCGACGAGGACGATCTCTCACTCCCCGATCTCGCGGGGCAGATCGAGCGTCCCGACACGCGCCGCTTCTTCTTTCGCCAGCTCGCGCTGATCTCGATGGCCGACGGCGTGCAAGAGGAGACCGAGCTCGAGCTGCTCGACGAGGTCGGACGCCGGCTCGAGCTCGACCAAGCGGAGCGCGATCGCCTCAGCGCCGAAGCCCTCGGGTACTACAACGAGAACCGCGGCGTCTTCGACCACACCGTGCTCGGGGCCTTCAACCGCTTCCGCAATCGCGTGGCGCATCGGATCACGTCGATCGCCAAGGGCAATAGCGAGCGGATCATGACCGAGGTGCGGCAGACCAAAGAGCTCTACCAGCTGCTCGGCAAGGCATCGAAAGAGCCGCTCAGCGCCGACGAGAAGCACCGCGTGCGAGAGCAATTGCTCGACATCGCGAAGACCGTGCCCGCGCTGGCGATCTTCGTGATCCCTGGCGGCAGCCTCGTCTTCGCCGTGCTCTGCAAAGTGTTGCCCTTCAATCTCTTGCCCTCGGCCTTCGCCGACGAAGGGTGAATCGCCCTTTGCGGTGGCCACCCTGGGTGGTATACTCCCGGCACTATCAACACCAACGAGGCAGTCATGCTTTTCAACCCGAACCAGCTGATGATCGAGGAGTTCGTCGGGCAACTGATCGAAGGCTACGCCGAGACCTACGGGGGCTGGAAAGGTGAGTACGGCGAGGTGGTGACCTGGGCCGCGCGGATCGCCGCTCAGATCCACTCGAACCTCGGCGACGCGCCCTACCACAACCTCGGCCACACCGTCGACGTGACCCTCGTCGGGCAAGAGATTCTGCGCGGTCGGCACATCACCGAGCGCGTGGTGCCCAAAGAGTGGCTCCACTTCTTGATGGCCTGCGCCTTTCACGACATCGGATTCGTCAAGCGCCTGCTCCCCGAGGATCGTGAGCGCGAGTATCCCCGCGGTTCGACTGGTGCGGCGTTGAACGAGACCCACGTCGATCGCGGCAAGGAGTTCGTGCTGTTACGCTTCGGCGAGCACGATTTCATCGACGCCCCCGTGGTCGCGGACTACATCGAGCAGACGCGCTTTCCCGTACCCCAGGGCGAGCGCTATACCGAAACCGAGAGCCTGCGCGGGCTGGTGCGCGCCGCCGACTTCATCGGCCAACTCGCCAATCTGCACCTCTACCAGAATCAGTGGGCGCTCTTTCAGGAGTTCGCCGAAAACGGCGCCAACGAGCCCCTCGGCTATCAGAACGCCGACGATCTGCGCGATGGCTACCCGGCGTTCTTTTTCCACGTGGTCAAGCCCTACATCAAGGATGGCGTGCGCCATCTCCAACGCACCGAACGGGGACGCCAGATCGTCTCCAACCTCTTGGCCAACGTCTTTCGTGCCCAACACGCCGACTTCGCCCTCTGAGCGGCCGCCAGCCTGCCGTTTCATACGTTCGTCGGTGGCCCAGCGGTTCAGGACAAGGGGGGCGATCGGTCAGGGGCGTGGCCCAGGGGATGGGCGGCGAGCGGTCAGGGGCGCGGAAGGTGGTCGATCACTGTTTGCCAGCGCACATCTCTTCGACGCGCTTGATCGAGAGCTGAAATTTGTCGGGCGTCGACTTCTTGAGGTTCTCGCAACCGGCGACGCAACCCCGCAGGAACGCGTCCTCTTTGATCTGTTTCTGGCTCTCGACGGGCAGA
>JAGQJP010000354.1 GCA_020430585.1 Myxococcales bacterium
AGTCTTGCCGATCCCCGCCTCTCCGACCAACACGAGCAGCTGACCGCGTCCTGCCGTGACGGTGGCGATCGCCGCACCGATCGTGGCGAGCTCGGGATCGCGACCGCAAAGCGGCTCGCCGCGCGCGCCCGTCGCCGGCTCGGAACGGACGACGGCGCTCGCCCCTTCGCTGGTCACCCTGCCAGGATCTGACGCTACCAGCTGGGGCCAACGGCCGTGCGGCCACGAGCCTCGATCGCGCATGTTTCCCATGCGCTGAGTATATCCCTGCCGCCTGTTGCGATCAATTGACGGATTTCCGCGAGGGAACATTGTTCCGCGAAATGGAACGCCACCAGAGAGGAACCACACACTCTCGAAGGAGGGAGAAGAAATGAAGTCTCGACTCGGCACAGGCGCCTACTTCGCCCTGTTGGCGCTCGTCGTTCTCGCGTTTGAGGGCTGCGGGGGTGGCGCCAAAAACAGCAACGGCTGCTCTGGAGCCAACGATTGCCCAACCGGTGCGCTCTGCATCGCAGGCTCCTGTACCATCGACGATGGCGATGCGACGGGCGACGGAACGAACTCGAACGGGGACCAGGATCAACCGACACCTGACGAGGCCGGCCTCGGCGGGGATCAGATCGCTCCCGAGGACTCGACGCTCGCCATGGACCTCTCGATCGAGGAGAACTGCGCGCCGGACGGGGCGATCGTCTGTTTCACGAGCGGATCGATCGCCAGCTATCGAAAATGCATCGCCGGCATCTGGCTCGAGACAAAGTGTCTGGCCAAGACCTGCGAGGGGGTTACGGGGGTGCCGAACAGCGGCGTCCAGCCCGGATTGTGCCAAGGCGGGCTCGGCTGCCTCTTGACCGTCTGCGAGACCTGCCCGGGAAACACGCTGGCCGACCCGTTGACGGCGACCTGCTATTCCGGGTGCGCCGATGGCCTCGGCGAACCGCATAGCGAGCGCTGCCTGCCGGGATTCGAGTGCGCCAACGGAAGCTGCGTGCCCGCAAGCACGAAATCCGAAAATGGCGAGACGTGCAACGCTGACGGCGACTGCCGTTCGGGTGCCTGCGTCCGAACGTTGGTCGACGGAAAGCCCGATTCGAGCCAGAAAATCTGCTGCGCCGCGGCCTGCAAGGGTACCTGCCAATACTGTGGCGTGGGCGGACAATGCTTGACGCTCGAAGCCGGCAAGCCCGATCCGGAGAGCTGCACCGGCGAAGATCCGTCGACGTGCGGGCTGACCGGCAACTGCGGGGAGAACGGAGATTGTGAGAGTTGGCCCGACGGCACCAAATGCGCCGATGGCACCTGCAAAGACGGCACGGAATTCGGCGTATCTCTGTGCAAATCGGGGAACTGTCAGCCTCCGAGCGGCACGCTCTGCACCGACGGTGCGATCTGTAAGGGTACCAGCTGCGGAGCGAAGGATTGCAGCCAGAACGCGGACTGCGCCGACCTGACTGGCGGATCGGATACCTGGTTCTGCCGCAAAGACCCCGCGGGCGGAAGCGGCTTCTGCGCCAAAAAGCTCGACTCATTGACGGTCTGCCAGAACGCCGCACAGAACAACAGCGACGGCGACAACAGCGCCTGCAAATCGGGGATCTGCGCGACCGACGACTTCGAGGGACACACGGGCAGCGCCAAAATCTGTGTTCCGGCGTCCTCGTGCAACTGGAACGGCACGACCGTCGTCCCCGAGAACACCACCTACTGCGGGGGCAACGACTTCTCGATGACCTGCCTCGGCGGCTCGTGGACCAACAAAGAGCTCTGCCTTGGTGGACCCTGCGAGGCGTTCCCGGGTGAGCCAAACACCGGGTTCCGCACGAAGAAGTGCGTAATCCCCGTCGCCGGCTGCCTCACCGCCTGCCCAAGTTGCGGCGGATTTCTCGCCAACGGGACGGGTTGCCTGAAAGAGTGCGCCGCCGACAGCGACTGCCGGTCGACGTTTTACTGCGACAAGGCGACCAAGAGCTGCACCAAGAAGGCGAGCGCTGGGATCGTCTGCAGCGCCAACAACCAGTGCCTCGACGGCGCCTGCGTCGAGTCGTCGTCCGAGGGCACCCGCGTTTGCTGCGGCGAGAGCTGTTCGGGGAATTGCCGCTTCTGTGCGGAGAAGGCCGACGGCAGCTGGGGCTGCACGTTGCGCAACGCCGGATCCGAGGACGGCTTCTGCAGCGCCACCGACACCCAAGACCCAGAGTGCGGCCACGCAACCTGCTCCGGCGTCGGCGAGAGCTGCTCGTTCCCCGGAAGCTCGCAGCCCTGCAACGGCGGCCAACAGCTCTGCAAGCCCGCAGAGAGCAAACTCTATGGGTACCGCTGCAACGGCCAGGGCGGCTGTGAAGAGTACGTGATCCGCGATTGCGCGCTGGGTTGCAACGCCGGCAATGACGGCTGCCAAGATGCCTGCACGTCTCATGCGAGCTGCCCGGACGGCACCTTCTGCGCGGCGACCGGCGCCTGCCTACCGAAGCTCGCAGACGGCGACAACTGCACGAAGCGCTCGATCAGCGGAATGCCCGACGACGCCGTGTGCGAACATGGCTCGTGCACCAAGGACAACCTCACGCTGTACAAAGACGTGAACGGCTCACAGACCGCGTACAACACGAGCGGGGGAACCGACGAAACGGACGACGGCACGACGGTCTACTACGGCTATTATTGTCGCCCGGTAAACGGCTGCATCGACGCCGTCAATGCCGGTGGGCTACTCAACTCACAGACCGGACAGGTCGACATCGGCGACCCCGTCGCGAGGACCTACGCGCAGAACTACTATCGTTGTGACGAGTACTACCGAACGGCGCAGAGCGGCGTAAGGGGCTATCTCTGCAATGGAGCCCAGTGGGTCCTTCCGAGCACCGTCGATCCGAAGCTCAAGACATACTGCGACGTGAGCGAATACCGACCGACAAACAAGTATCCCGGCGACGGCACACCCAACACGAAGGGCTACTATCCGGGTTACAAAGAGACGATTTGCGAAGATGGGGTCATCGGCGGCCTCGGCACCGCTGGGTGCCGGGTCGTATCCAGGAGCTGCAGCCCGTACATGCACGAGGGGGGAAGCAACGAGAAGTGCTTCGGAACCAACTGCCAGGCGTGTGAGGGATCGGGGTTCTGCGTGATCAAGGACAGCGACGCGAGGTGTCTCGCACCGAGTTACGGTTGCGAATCCGGTAGTTGTCTCGTATTCGGCTACATCGATTCGAGCCCGACGACCCTCTACAATTGTCAACATGGCAGCCAGTGTCAATCGGGCCTCTGCCTCAAAGGCCTGCACAGCGATGGCATCACCGCCGTCTGCGCTGCGCTCCTGCCGGAGCACTGCCCCGCCGGGTTCAAGGTCGTCAAAGACTACAAGTGCTACGTCGACGGGACGTCGCCGACGTCGTCCTTCTGCACGACGACCTGCTCCCCATTCCTCGAGAAGTGCCTCGGCAAGCGTTGCCTCGGGATCCTCCTCTAGCGCTGAGTCCCGGTGGTCGTGCGACCCTTCTCGGGATGCCAACGTTGGATGAGCGTCGGGATCTCGGAGGCGGGTGTCGGGCGGGCGAGAAAGTAGCCCTGTCCGAACTGACAGCCCAAATCGACGACGATCTCGAGCTGATCCCGCGTCTCGATCCCCTCGGCGGTGGTCGTCATCTCGAAGTTGTCGGAAAGAGAAAGGATCGTCTTGACGATCGCCAACTTCTGGCGGTCACCCTCGAGTCCGTCGATGAAGGCGCGGTCGATCTTGAGGCTGTCCATCGTAAAACGCTGCATGTAGCTCAGCGACGAGTAGCCCGTTCCGAAATCGTCCATCGCCAAGCGGACACCCCGCCCTCTGAGTTTGGTGAACAGCTCATGCGTACGCTCGGCGTCGCGCATCAGCACCGACTCGGTGAGCTCGAGCACCAGCCGTCGCGGTTCGATACCCGTTTGCGCGAGCGCAGCATCGACGACCTCGAGAAAATCATCGCCGGCAAACTGAACGGGTGAGACGTTGACGCTCAGGCGCATACCGGCGAAGGCGTCGTGCTCGGCGGACCAGCAGGAGAGCTGTCGCAACCCCTCGTTCAACACCCACCTCCCCAGGGGGACGATCAGCTCGCTCTCCTCGGCGACCGAGATGAACTCGCCTGGCGCGATCAGCCCGCGCGCGGGGTGCTGCCACCGAACGAGCGCCTCGAACCCGACGACCTCACCGCTCGCGAGCGAGACGAGCGGTTGGTAGTACAGGCGAAACTCCCGCCGCTCGAGGGCGCCGCGCAGGTCCGCTTCGACCTCGAGCCGCCGACGGATCTCGAGATGCATCTCCCGCGCGAAGAGCTCGGTGCGGTTTTTCCCGATCGAGCGCGCCCGCGCCAATGCGGCCTCGGCGTGCTGCATCAGGTCGTCCGCGTCGCGGCTATCCTCGGCGGCGACCGCGATGCCGATGCAGTGACTGAGCACGACCGACATCTCCCCGTGTTGGATCGGAGCGGAGAGCGCCTTGCGGATCGTCTCCGCCTCGCGCATCGCCGCCAGCTCGTCCGGGGGATCGGTGAGCAGCGCCGCGAAACGCTGGTTCCCGATGCGGGCGAGAATCGCTGGCGGTCGCACGAGATCCCGCAGCCGTGAGACGGCGGACATCAAGACCACGTCGGCCGCGTCGCGGCCAAAGCTGGTGTTGACGATCTGGAGCCCGTCCAGCTGCAGCATGATCAGCGTGACGCCCTCCGAAGGCGTGCGGGCCAGGCGCTCGGTGATGAGATCGCGAAACAGCGTCAGATTCGGCAGGCTCGTCAGCGAATCGAACAGTGCGCTGCGCCGCAGCGCTTCGAGCGCTTCCTGGCGGTCATTGATGTCGTGCATCCAGACGTGGAGGGCACCGTCCACGGTCCCGGCACCACCGAGGGAGGAGAGCGAGCTCGCGTACCAGCGCGTCCCGCCGCTCGCTTTGAGAACGCGATGCTCGACCGGCTACGACTCCGAGCCCGAGCGCGCCAGCTCGATCGCTGTGTGCACCGGCGGCCGCTCGGCCTCGGGAACCAGCTCGAGAAACGCCGTCCCCACGAGCGCCCCGGGTTCGCGGCCGAGCGCGCTCGCCACACCCGGAGAGGCCCAACGGATGCAACCATCATCGTCGAGGCGCAGGACGATGTTCCGCGACTGTTCGAGGAGCAGCCGGTACTCGGTGGCCGCGCGCCGCATCTCCGCGTCTTCTGGGTCGCCGTCGACGGCGGCCGCGCTCCGGCTGAGCATCCGCTCCATCGATTTGCGCGCCTCGTAGAGCTCGAGGAAGAGCCTCACCTTCGTCGCCAGTACCAGCCGGTTGATCGGCTTGATCAGATAATCCACCGCGCCGACCTCGTAGCCCCAGCGGACGAGGTGCTCGTCTTCGGCGTTCCCGGTGAGGAAGATGATCGGCGTCAGGCAGGCGTTGCTGTGCTCGCGCATCAACCGTGCCGCCTCGAGCCCGCTCATCCCGGGCATCGACACGTCGAGGGTGATCACCGCGTACTCCTGGCGTAGCACACAGGCGAGCGCAGCGGTGCCCGAGTGGGCGGTTTCGATCGCGCAGTCGAGCTCGCTGAGGATGCGCTCCAGAACGCGCAACACCACGGGGTCATCGTCGACGATCAGGATTTTCGGTCGGGTCCGCGAACGGTCCAAGGTCTCCCCCTCGGTGCGTCGGGCGCGCGTGAGGGCGCCGCGTCCAGCCCTCACGGCTCATACGCGATCATTCGCCGAATTCATCGACCGGCGACAGAGGCAAAAATGCGAAGACGGCGAACGACTCGTGATTCTCAAATTTGAGACACACCGAACGCTTTCCAACATGGCTCTCTCGACGAGATGCTCGCGCTTGTCGTGGTAGCGAACGGTAGACGAAATATAGCACAGAGCGCAGAGCGGGGTCAATCGCGTGGCGTCCTTTCAGCGCGCTTCGATTGGACGACGGACCAGCCCCGATTGCGCCGTCCGGCGATCCTTGATAGGCTGACGGCGTAACGTCTAGGTCGTCGACCGCCTGTGCCACGCGAGGACGCGGCCGCGACGGAGGAGCCCATGCAACGACGAAGCGCCGATGAGCGCGTGGCGGCGATCTTCGGACGACGGCGATCGCTCTTCGCCGATGACCTCGAGAGCCGACGCCAAATGATCGCTGCCGCCGTGGCGGGCGCTCGAGTCTGTGTGATCGGCGCCGCGGGCTCGATCGGAGCGGCCTTCGTGAGACAGATCCTGCCATTCGCGCCGCGGGCCCTGCATCTGGTCGACCTCTCGGAGAACAACCTCGCCGAGGTCGTCCGCGATCTCCACGCCAGTGGAGCGAACGCCCCCGACGAGCTGCGCACGCTGGCGATCGGCCTCGGCAGCCGTGAGTTCGAGCGCTACCTCGCCGCTTCGGCGCCTTTCGATTGGGTCATCAACTTTTCGGCGCTCAAGCATGTCCGCTCCGAGCGCGATCCCTACACGCTGATGCGGCTCTACCAGACGAACGTCGAGTGGGTCGACGCGCTGCTCTCGAGCCTCGCGTCCTTTTCACCGTCGACTCGTTTCTTCTCCGTCTCCTCGGACAAGGCGGTCGAGCCCGCGAGCTTGATGGGGGCGAGCAAGGCCTGGATGGAGCTCGTCCTACGGCGCTGGTCCGACGCTGTACCCAGCACGACGGCGCGCTTCGCGAACGTTGCCTTCTCCGACGGCAGCCTGCTCTATAGCTTCGAGCAGCGCCTGCGCAAAGGGCAGCCCCTCGCGGCGCCGAGCGACACGCGACGCTACTTCATCAGCGAGCGAGAGGCGGGCGAGCTATGTCTGCTGGCGTGCTTCGCCTCCCGGAACCGCGATCTGCTGATTCCGCGCCTCGACGAAGAGCGCGAGCTCCTCGGCTTCGATGAGCTGGCGCGCCGATTCCTCGCCTTTCACGGCTATCGGCCGTTCCTCGCCGCGAGCGAAGAGGCGGCACGTCAGGCCACCGCGGCACCGCCGAGCGGCTGCTGGCCCTGCTACTTCAGTCAAAGCGACACCAGCGGAGAGAAGGCCGTCGAAGCGTTTCGCGCGGCCCACGAGCGCGTCGACGAGACGCGATTCGCGGCGATCGGCGTGATCCCTCAAGCGCCGCTGGAGAGCGTCGAGGTGGCGCGCATCGAGGGCGCGATGCAGCGGATGCGCGCGCTACGAGACGCGGCGAGCTGGGACAAAGAGACGATCGTCGCCGCGTTCCAAGAGGCGCTTCCGACCTTCCGACACCTCGAGCGACACAAGAGCCTCGACGACAAGATGTGAGCCTCGAGACAGGAGGCTCGACGACAAGATGTGCCCATCGCGGCGAAACTCGAAGGTTGTCAGGCTCGACGGAGCCGCCTATACTCCACAGCCATGCAGTGCCCACGACTCGACGAGCTCCCGCCCGTCGCTGGCGGCGGAGACTCCCGCGGCTGGCCCTATGACCGCGAATCGACGCGCCTGGCGGCGACGGCCCCTGACGGCGGCGAATGGCCGCGCATCAGCGTCGTCACGCCATCGTACGAGCAGGCGCCGTTCCTCGAGAAGACGCTGCGCTCGATCCTGCTACAGGGCTACCCGAACCTCGAATTGATCGTGATCGATGGCGCCAGCCGCGACGGCAGCCTGGCGATCATCGAGCGCTACGCGCCGTACCTCTCGCATTGGGTCTGTGAGCCCGACGGTGGGCAATCGGATGCGCTGAACAAGGGCTTCGCTCGAGCGAGCGGCGAGATCCTGAGCTGGCTCAACTCGGACGACATCTTCTTGCCCGATACGCTCGCCGCTGTGGTCGACGCGCGACGACGCGATCCCGACTGCGACGCCTGGATCGGCCTTGGGCACAAGGTCGACGAGCGGGGTCGGCTCGTCCACGTCTCGCCACGCCTCGATCTGAGCCTCGAGGGCGTCCTCGACTGGCCGACGAACCACTTCGCTCAGCCCGCCTGCTTCTTCAGCCGCCGCGCCTGGGAGCTCGCCGGGCCGCTCTCCACCGAGCTGCACTACTGCATGGACTTCGATCTCTGGCTGCGAATGCTCGAGGGCGGCCTCCAGTTCGCGCCGATCGAGCGCGTGTTGGCGCTGATGCTAGCTCATCCCGCGGCGAAGACCACGGGCGCCCCCGAGCGCATGCTGATGGAGATCGCGCTGGTGATGGATCGCCACGGCGCGCATCAACTCGCGCGGCGCACGCTCGACGAGATGGCCGACGAGCTCTCGCGCTTTAGGCGCTACAAGTCGCTGATCGATCGATCGCCGCTCTGGAAGCCCCTCTTGCCGCTCTGGAAGCGGCTGCGGGAGAAGATCTTGTCCCGATGAAGATCGCCGTCCTCCTCAACGAGTTCCCGACGGTCTCGGAGACCTTCATCCTCGACCAGCTCGTCGCTCTCTGCGAGGCGGGACACGAGCTGACGATCGTCGCCGATCCCGCGCCCGCGGGGATGCCCGTTCACACCGACGTGATCGCCCATCGCTTGATCGAGCGCACGCGTTACAGCGCGCCGCTTCCCGCCGACAAGTGGGCGCGCCTTTTCGACGCCGCGGGGCGCCTCGCGCGTCATCTTCCCTTCGAGCCACGCCTCTTGCGCGCTCTCGACCCGCGTCGCGGTCGTTGGGCGCTGTCGCTGCGCTTGCTCTATGCCGCGCTGCCCTTCGTCGGAGCCCCAGCGTTCGACGTCGTGCACGCCCACTACGGCCCGAACGGGCGTCTCGCCGCGGCCTTGCGCGAGATGGGGCTCTTGCGCGGTCCCCTGTTGACGAGCTTTCACGGCTACGACCTGCGCCAGCTCCCCCAGCGCGAGGGGCCAGGCTACTACGCCGACCTCTTCCGTCGCGGCGACGCCTTCACCGTGGGAAGCGAATTCGCGCGGCGGAGCCTGGTCAGCCTCGGCTGCGAGCGCGAGCGGATCACGATCCAGCGCGTCGGCGTCCCCCTCGAGCGCTTCGCCTTCAGCGCGCGTCGAATGCCAGCCGACGGGGTGATCACCCTGCTCAGCGTCGCCCGCCTCACCGACGTCAAAGGGCTGCGCTACGGCATCGCCGCCGTCGCCGCACTGGCGCCGCGCTATCCGGCGCTGCGCTATCGGATCGTCGGCGACGGGCCCCTCCGCGACGATCTCGCCGCCGAGATACGTCGTCACGGCGTCTCCGAGCGCGTCGAGCTCCTCGGTTGGCGCACCCGCGAGGAGCTCCTCGAGCTCTACCGCGACGCCCAGCTCTTCGTTCACCCCTGCGTGAAGACAGCCAGCGGCGAGGAGGAGGGCCAGGGCCTGGCGCTACAGGAGGCGCAGGCGCTGGGTCTTCCCGTGATCGCCAGCGACCACGGCGCCCTGCCCGAGGGGATGCTTCCCGACGAGTCGGGCTATCTCGTCCCCGAAGGCGACGTCAACGCCCTCGCCGCCCGCATCGCCGAGCTGCTCGACAACCCCGGCCGTTGGGCGGCGATGGGCCGCGCGGGGCGCCGTTTCGTCGAAGAACGCTTCGATCTGCGTCGACAGAACGACGCGCTCCTCTCGCTCTACCAGCGCATCGCCGCATTCGACCCCGAGCTTGCGGCCGCGGAGCGAAGATAGTACATTCCCTTCTCGGGGCTCGACGAAACGGATGGAGCGACCATGACGCCTTACTTCTCGGCAGTGATACCGGTCTTCAACGAAGAGGGCAACCTGCCCGAGTTGCACCGCCGATTGCGCACCGCCTTCGAGGCGATCGGCCGCAGCTACGAGATCATCTTCGTCGACGACGGCAGCCGCGACGCCTCGTTCGACGTGCTGCGCCGGCTGCACGACAGCGACCCGAATGTGCGCGTCCTCAAATTCTCGCGCAATTTCGGGCACCACCTGGCGATCACCGCGGGCGTCGACGCCGCGCGGGGCGAGGCGGTGATCATGATGGACTCGGACCTGCAAGACCTCCCGGAGGAGATCGAAAAGCTCCACGACAAGTTCCTCGAGGGGTACGACGTCGTCTTCGGCATCCGCCAGAACAAGCGCCACTCGGTCTTCAAACGCGTCACCTCGAAGGTCTTCACGACGCTGATCAATCGTATGATCCGCGGCACCCACTCGATCAACACCCACATCTTTCGCATCGTGCGACGCAACGTGATCGACGTCCTCAAGTCCTGTCGCGAGCAGCACCGCTTCATCGTCGGTTTGATCAGCTGGGCCGGCTTTCGTCAGATCGGAGTGCCCGTCGAGCACGGGGCGCGCTTTGCGGGCGAGACGAAGTATTCGTTGGGCAAGATGATCCGCCTCGCCCTCAACTCGATCACCTCCTTCACCCACGTGCCGTTGCAGCTGGCGACCTACCTCGGGACGATCGTCTCGGGGGCGAGCTTTCTGTTTCTGCTCTACATCGTCCTGCGCAAGCTGATCTTCGACACGGCGATCACGGGCTGGACCTCGCTGATGGTGGCGATTCTCTTCTTCTCGGGGGTTCAGCTCTTCTGCCTGGGCCTGATCGGCGAATATCTCGGGCGGACGTACTCCGAGGCGCAACGCCGACCGCTCTACATCGTCGACGTCGAGCTCGGCGTCCCGTTGGCCGAGGCTCCCTCCGCGGGGGATGACGCCCCAGACCCGCCCGGGGAGGCGGCGCCCGGCGCGAGTCACGCCGCGGCCGCCAACTCCAGCGACTCCCTCCCCGCCAATGGTGCCGAGTCGCGATGAGCACGCCCGACAAACCGATCGATACACGCTGGACGCAGATCGTCGCTGATCCGAAGTGGTCCCTCGCCGACCTGCGCGAGATCTACGAGTTTCGCGACATGCTCTACTTCATGGCCTGGCGCGACGTGAAGGTGCGCTACAAGCAGACGATTCTCGGCGGGATGTGGGTCGTGTTGCAGCCGCTGATCACGATGCTACTCTTCACGGTCTTCTTCGGTAAGCTGGCGCGCATCCCCTCGGACGGGGCGCCCTACCCCTTGTTCTACTTCGCCGCCCTCGTCCCCTGGGGCTACTTCTCGGGCGCGATGGTGAGCGCCAGCATCAGCCTGCTCAACCACACCCACATGATCAAGAAGCTCTACTTCCCGCGGATCGTCCTGCCGCTGGCGGCGATCATCGGCAAGTTCATCGATTTCCTGATCGCCCTGTCGGTGCTCTTCTTGATGATGCTCGTCTTCGGCCAGGCGCCCTCGCCCGCTGCGATCATCTGGATTCCGCTCTTGGTGCTGATCCTCGTGACCACGCTGGTCGGCGGTAGCGTCTTTCTCAGCGCGCTGATCATCAAGTACCGCGACTTCCAGTTCGCCCTCACCTTCGGGATTCAGTTCTTGATGTTCGCCTCGCCGATCATCTATCCCGCATCCGTCCTGCCCGAGCGCTTTCGCCTGCTCTACGGCCTGAACCCGATGGCGGGCGTGATCGAGGGCTTCCGCGCCACGCTCCTCGGCACGACCACGTTTCCCAGCGCGATGGTCGCCGTCTCGGCGACGATGAGCCTCGTCGTGCTCGCGATCGGCCTGGTCTACTTCAAGAAGGTCGAGAACTACTTTGCGGATGTCGCATGAGGAGAGGCCGTGAGTGACGCGGTGATCGTCGTCGACAATCTGAGCAAGCGCTACCGCATTGGCGAGAGCCTGCGGGCCGCCGACAGCTTCCGTGAGCGCATCGCCAAGCTATTGCGCGCTCCCCTCGACAATCTGCGACGCGTCTGGCGGATGACCCACTTCGACGACGAGGCCGAGAACATCCTCTGGGCGCTACGCGACGTCTCCTTCGCCGTCAAAGAAGGCGAAGTGCTCGGGATCATTGGGCGCAACGGAGCGGGCAAGTCGACGCTGCTCAAGATCCTCTCGCGGATCACCCTGCCGAGCTTCGGCTCGGTGCGTCTGCGCGGCAAGGTCGGCTCGCTGCTCGAGGTCGGCACGGGCTTTCACCCCGAGCTGACGGGGCGCGAGAACATCTACCTGAACGGGGCGATCCTCGGGATGCGCAAGGCGCAGATCGACGCGAGCCTCGACGAGATCATCGAGTTCGCGGGCGTCGCGCGCTTCATCGACACCCCCGTCAAGCGCTACTCGAGTGGGATGTGGGTGCGACTCGCCTTCTCCGTCGCCGCCCACTTCAACCCCGAGGTCTTGATGATCGACGAGGTCCTCTCGGTCGGCGACGCGGCGTTCCGCAAGCGCTGTCTCGGGCGCATGCGCGACGTCGCCAAGAGCGGCCGCACCGTGCTCTTCGTGAGCCACAACATCGGCGTCGTGAACACGCTCTGTGACCGCTGCCTGCTGCTCGACAACGGGCGCCTGCTCTTCGACGGCCCGACAGCGCTGACGATCAAGCGCTACCTCGAGGCGAGCGCCTCGGACGCCGGCGCCGAGGTCTTCCCCGACTCACCGAGCGACCGATTCGTCAGCTTCGAGCGACTGGCGCTACGGACAGTAAACGGCGAGCGCAAGGCCGAGTTCGACGTCTTCGAGCCCGCGCTGCTCGAGGTCGACTACACGGTGCACGAAGAGGTCGACGGCGGAAATCTCGGCCTGACGCTGAAAAAGGACGGCACGATCATCCTCAACAGCTTCGACACCGACCTCGACGACGAGCGGCTGCACCAACGGCCCACGGGGCGCTATCGCGCGACGATCGCCCTGCCCTGCCCCCTCAAATCGGGCCACTACGAGCTGACGCTCCACGCGGGCTTGACCCACGTGGTGCGCAACGTCGAGCTCCCCGACGTGCTGAGCTTCGACGTCGTCGACATCTCCTACGACACGTCGCTCAAGAGCTACTCGCGTCACGCGATGCTCGTCGCTCCCCTGCGCTGGCAGGCGACACCGCGAGACGACGAATAACGATGAATCGTCAGCGCCGCCACTGGCGCAGCATCGACAAGAGCAAGAGCGTCCCGAAACCGCAGGCACCGTACACGCCGTAGCTCGCCAGGGTCTCATCGCGATGCAGGTGAAAGACGGCGGCGAGAACCGCCGAGGTGGCGCCCAAAAGAGCGAAGATCAGCTGATGGCCGAGGGCGTAGAGTCGCCGATTCTGTTCCTCGGAGCGGCGCAGCGAGATCTCGAGCTGCCCGTGGGCGGCGCGCGTCAGAAAGCGCTTGAAGGCCGCAGGGATCGAGAGGTACTCGAGGCCGATCTCCTTGGTCGTCTTGAGAACGAAGCCGCTCCAGTCGCGCTCCTCGCCGAGGACGAACTCTTCGATGTAGGGACGAATGTGGTCCATCGGCTGGATCGTCTCGTCGAGGAAGGTGCACAACCCCGTCAAGAGCAGCAGCGTGCGCTGCAAGCGGATCCAGTCGTTGGGAACGACGAAGGCGTTCGCCAGATCGCGCAACCCGACGTCGAGGTTGCGCAGCTCGACCAGGTGTTGCAGGCCGATCTCGGGATCGATACGAATCTCTCGCAGGTTGAAGGTGTCGAGCTTGATCGACTGCTGAAACTGTTGGTGAAAGTAGTCGACGACGCGATCGAAGACCCGCTCGTCGTCGACGCCGCGGCGGCTGACGAAGCCCATCCCCTTCATCGCCCGGATGATCTTGTCGCTGTCCTGGTTCAAGACACCCTGGAGAAACTCGACGATCCCGTGGCGCATCGCGGGAGAGA
>JAGQJP010000355.1 GCA_020430585.1 Myxococcales bacterium
CTTGAGCTTGAGCCCCTGTACGTCTTTCCACGCCTGCTGGCGCTCGGCCTTGATCGCGTCCAGATCGCAGGCGAGCCCGCAGTCGTAGCAAACGTAGGGCTTGCCCGTGTCCTTCTCGGGATCGGCGAGATCGACCCGATCGCTGTTGTACTTCTTGAAGGGCTTCTCGCAAGCGGGGGAGAACTTGTTCGCCAGCGCCCGCTTCAGCTCGCGGATCAGAAATCGCTTCTCGACCAGCGAGTCGATGTGGTCCCAAGGCAGCGGCGCGATCAGCGGGATCTCCGTGAGCCAGGCCTCGATCGTCTCGCCGAGCTCGAGCTCGTCGAAGACCTCGTACCAGATCCGGGCGTCGAAGGTCTCGTTCCAGGCGTCGAAACGAGCGCCCTTGCGCCAGGCGAGCTCGATCGCCTTGGAGAGGCGCCGATCGGCACGGGAGATCACGCCCTCGAGATACGACGTCTCGAGATCGTGGAGCCGCAGATCGACGTTGCGGTGCGGCCGGATCAACGTGCGCAGCAGATCCTGTTTCTGCCGAATCGTCTCGCGATCGTTCATCGCGCACCACTGGAAGGGCGAGTGGGCCTTCGGAATCAGCGTCGAGGCGGAAACCGTCACCGAGACGCGTCGATTGAACTCGCTCTTGGCGATCTGCACCATCTGCAGCGCCAGGTCGACGATACCCCGCAGGTCCTCTTCCGTCTCCGTCGGCAGGCCGATCATGAAGTAGAGCTTGAGACGATTCCAGCCCTTCTGAAACGCCGTGCGGGCGCCGCGGAGGATCTCCTTCTCGGAGATACCCTTGTTGATCACGTCGCGCAACCGCTGCGTTCCCGCCTCGGGAGCGATCGTGAAGCCCGTCTTGCGGACCTTCGAGATCTCTTCGGCCATCGTCTCGGTCAAGCCGTAGACGCGCAGCGAGGAGACCGAGACCGACGTCTTCGAGCGCTCGAGCTCGCCGACCAAGCTCTGCAACACGGGAGAGATACAGGAGTAGTCCGCCGTCGAGAGCGACGTCAGCGAAACGCCATCGTACCCCGTCTGTTCGAGGCTCTTCTGGATCGCGTTGACGATCTCGGTCGGCTTGCGCTCCCGAACGGGACGATAGATCGTGCCGGCCTGACAGAAGCGGTAGCCCTCAGTGCAACCGCGGGCGATCTCGTAGGAGACGCGGTCGTGGACGATCTCGGTGTTCGGCACCAGGATGTCCGTCGGGAAGGGGTACTCGGAGAGATCTTCGATATAGGTTCGCTTCACGGGAAAGGGGGCGACGTCGCTACCGACCACGACCTCGAAGCTCGTCTGAGGGTCGATTTCCGTGCGGTAGAGGCTCGGCACGTACATCCCGGGCAGCTGAGCGAGGGCGATTAGGAGCTCGCGCCGCGAATGGCCGGCTCGGCGCATCGAGCAGAAGATCTCGATCGCCTGGGGAAAGATCTTTTCGCCATCGCCGATCAGAAAGCAGTCGAAGAAGTCCGCCACGGGCTCGGGGGAAAAGACGCAGCTGCCGCCGCCGATCACCAGTGGGTCGCCCAGCTGCCGCTCGGCGGTGTAGAGGGGGATCCCACCGAGATCGAGCATCGTCAGCACGTTGGTGTACTCCATCTCGTACTGCAGCGAGAAGCCGACGACGTCGAAATCCCGTAGCGGCCGCTGACTCTCCATCGCGACGAGAGGCAAGTTGGCGTTGCGCAGCTCCCCCTCCATGTCCGGCCAGGGGCAGTAGGCGCGCTCAGCCAAGGTCTGCGGGTCGCCGTTGAGCAAGGAGTACAGGATGCGCAGCCCGAGGTGCGACATGCCGATCTCGTAGGTGTCGGGAAAGGCGAGACAGACGCGATTCGGCGTCGTCTCCCAGGGCTTGCGGATTACGTTCCATTCGTTGCCGATATAGCGCACCGGCTTGTTCACGCGACCGAGGATCTCTTGGTAGATGTGGCTCATCTGCACTCCTTGGCGCCAGTGCCGGCCCGAGCTGGCGGGCCCGCCGGCGCTGAAGAGCTATTGATAGTGGAGATCGTTAGAGCTGTCAACCCGGGCGAATGAAAACCGCGTGAAACCTCACGGAAAAAAGGCACCGACAGCGCCGTCGCGCGAGACCGCGGCGCTCCCCTGTTGGGAGTCTCCCACCCGACCTCGACGATCGCCTTGGGCGGAATCGTCGCACCCGCCGCACGGGGCGAGCCGCGCGCGGTCGACCACGCCAGCCTGCGCGATCGACGGCGTCTTGCTCAGGATTGTCGTGAGCGACGACGGCGGCGGCGGCCGCTTCCGGCCCCCGCGCTCGCGGCGGCCACCACCTCGGGCTCTTCGACGCGCTTCGGCTCTGGCGGCAGCTCGCGGGCCTTCTTCTCGGCGTGGCGCTCCGCCAAACGCTTGGCGTTCTCTTTGGAGCGCGCCAGCGCCTTGCGCCGAGAGCGCTCGCGCTTCGATTCGATCTCGGCGCGGAGAATCTCGACAGAGAGCACGCCATCGACGGCGAAGGTCTGGCAGGCGAGCCGTTCTTTGGTAATGAAGTAGAGGTTACCGAGGTGCTCTTTCTCTTTGAAGACGATCGGCGACATGTTGTCTTCGCCGTCGTGAATCTTGATGCGACACTCCGAACAGGACGCTTTGCCGTTGCAAATCGTCGCAATCGAGAGCCCGGCCTTTTGCGCCGCGGCAAGAACACTCGTTTCGCTACAGACTTCTATTTCGACGTTTTGGGGTATGAATCGGATGATCGCCACAGTCGTTCCTCGAAGGTACAGAGTGGAACTATTTCGCTTTGATGAAGATACGAGAAAAAAGTACAAATGTCAAACATTTAGCAGTTTCGATCGACCGCGGGTCGAGGACGACAGGGGGGATCAGAGCTCTGCCACGAACGCGCGCAGGTAGCGATAGCAATCTGCGACACTCTCGATCTCGACGCGTTCATCGGGCGAGTGGGGACCCGTGATCGTCGGACCGAGCGAGAGCATGTCCATTCCGGGCACGCGCTCGCCCAACACGCCGCACTCCAGGCCGGCGTGAATCGCCGCCACGACAGGCTCCTGCCCGTGCATCGCCTCGTAGACTCGACGAGCCGTGGCGAGCAGCGGGCTGTCGGTATTCGGCGCCCATCCAGGGTACCCGGGCATCCGCTCGATCTGGGCGCCCACCAGACGTCCCACCGCGGCGATCTGCTCCCGAACGCCCAGCAGCGCGGGCGCCAGCGACGAACGACTCGAGGTCAAGACCGTCACCGCTCCGCGAATCGTGTGAACGGCAGCGAGGTTCGTCGAGGTCTCGACGAGGCCGGCGATGTCTCGGCTCATCGTTTGTACGCCATTCGGGAGCGCCAATAGCATCTGCAGCAGGCGATCGCTCGCCGCCGCGCCAAAGGTCTCTGCCGGTAGAGGCACGTCGACGCTCTGAAACTGCAAACTGGGCTCCCATTTCCCGAACTCGACCTTCAACCCCTCTTCCGCTACCGCGAGCGCGTCGCGCACCGACTCGAGCTCGCTCGCCGAGACGATCAAGGTCGCCTCTGCTTCGCGTGGGATCGCGTTGTGTTTGTCGCCCCCATCGATCGAGGCGATCTGTAGCGTGTGGAGCTGACGAGCGGCGCCGATCCAACGCACCAACAACTTGACGGCGTTGGCGCGATTTTCATGAATGTCGCAGCCAGAGTGCCCTCCGCGCCCGCCGCGCACCGCGAGCTGCAGGGCCACCGCCTCGGGAATCTCGGAGGTCGAGAGGCGGTCGAGCACCAACCGCAGGTGGTCGTCACCTCCGCCGGCGCAGCCGATGTAGAAGATCCCCCACTCTTCGGAGTCGAGGTTCAGCAGTCGACGCCCCCGGACCAAGCTCGGATCGAGCTCGGTCGCGCCGGTCAGCCCCGTCTCTTCGTCGATCGTGAACAGCAGCTCGAGCGGCGGATGCACCGCTTCGGCGTCGTCCGCCAGAGCCATCGCCAACGCCACGCCGATCCCGTTGTCGGCCCCGAGAGTCGTGCCTTTGGCCCGCACCCAACCGTCGACCACCGCGACCTCGATCGCCTGGGCATCGAAATCGAAGACGGTATCGCGATTCTTCTCGCAGACCATGTCGAGGTGCGCCTGCAGCACGAGAAGCGGCCGATCGTCGAGCCCGCCCTTCGCCGGAACGCTCACGAGAACGTTGCCGATCGCGTCGACCCGCGCCGCGTAGCCCTTCTCGCTGGCCCAATCGAGGACATGGCGCCGAATGCGCTCTTCCTTCTTCGAGGGTCGTGGTGTACGGCGAATCGCGTCGAAATGATGCCAAACCAGACGCGGTTGAAGCGAGTCGAGGGGGCTGGACATGGCGCTCTCCTTCCGTTAGCGTTGCTCTGTCTGCTCTGCCGTATCACAGGCGCCGGACAAATTCAACCGCAATGGGGCGCAGCCCACGCCAGCCCGACGCCGTCCGCACACCGAATCGCCGGTGGGCGCCCACTTGCCGAGGGTCTCGTTTTGTGGTAGCCGATGGTCAACAGGAGGCCCGCTGATGGTGCGCACACTCTCGACGATGCTGGAGCTCGACACGACCGCTCCAGAGTTCGACCTGCCGAATTTCAACGGCGAGCCCGGGCGCGTCCGCAGGGCGGACTATCTCGGCCGGCCGCTGCTCGTGATGTTCATCTGCAACCACTGCCCCTATGTGATCCACCTCGCCGACGAGCTGTCGCGCTTCGCAGACGAGTACATCGGGCGCGGGCTTGCGATCGTGGCGATCAACGCGAACGATGTCGACGAATACCCGCAGGACGGGCCAGAGAAGATGCGCGACGAGGCGACGCGACGCGGATACCGCTTCCCCTATCTCTATGACGAGAGCCAGGCCGTGGCCCGGGCGTACCGGGCGGCCTGCACCCCGGATTTCTTCCTCTTCGACGCCGATCATCGGCTCGCCTATCGGGGTCAGTTCGACGAGACGCGGCCACGCCAACAGACGCCGCAGACTCCCACGGGGAGCGACCTGCGAGCGGCAGCCGACGCCGTGCTCGCTGGCCGCCCAGTCGAGATCGAGCAGCGGCCGAGCCTCGGCTGCAACATCAAGTGGCGTGAGGGCAACAGCCCAGACTACTTTCCGAATTGAATGTCAAGCGGTCACGTGACCGCGGCGGCGCTGCGCGTCGCTCAGGCGCGATCGTGGTCGCCGTCGAAGACGCTGGCGGCGCTCTTGACGGCGTCGGAGCGCCCTTCGTCGAGCTCGATCGACTCGACGACGCGGTGTTGATGGACGATCACGATCCGACGCGGGCGCCCCTTACCGCTGGCCGTGGAGAGCTTGGGCGGCTCCATCGTCAGCAGCGGCGCGCCGTAGGCCGTGAGATAGACGCCGCCGCCAAAGGTCTGATGGATCGCGTGGCTCAGCGCCTCACCGACGGTCAAGCGCTGGCGGTCGTTGCGCCGCTCGA
>JAGQJP010000356.1 GCA_020430585.1 Myxococcales bacterium
CCTCGCTGAGCTGCGTCAGGCGGGAGGGATCGAGGCCAAAGCGGACGCGAACGATCGTCGGGTAGCCCGTTCGGATCCAGATCAGCGCTTCCTCGCTCGTCGTGTGGCCGACCATCGGGCCGTGGACGGCGCGGTGGAAGACCCGGCCCTGGCAGGAAACCTCGAACAGAGAGACGAGGAGCAACGCGCAGATGACAGTGGTCGTCTCTCGACGGATCGGATGTCGCATCCCCAAATTGTAGAGTCCGATCGCCGCGAGCGCAACGTTTGCCGCGTCTCGCCCCCTCCCGGAGTGTCGCGCGCCCCGAGCTGTGGTCGTCTCGCTCCGGGTCCGACGAGGGGAGGGTGGGGTCGGTTGACGACGGCTTGCTCGGATATTGGACCTCGAGGCGTCCAAGAGCTTGGACGGGGTGGACGGTCGACCCCGGCAGCTCGACAGCGTCGCAGTCCGGCAATCGCTTGGATTTATTTCGAATTGTACTCCGTTTTGGTCGTTTCGGAGGTTGGCACCGAAGATGCAAGGAGTGGGGGTACGATTGCAAGGAGGCAACATATGCTACGGCGCAGCGCCCTCATCATGGTTTTGGTGGCCCTTCTGTTCGGATGTCAGGGAAACAATCCCGTCGACGACACGACCTTGGTCGAGCAGATGGACTCGGACGGCGATCCCTTCGTCACCCCGGAGAAACTCTTGGCCCCGCCGGCCGATGAGCTGGGCAAGACCGACTCGGGCACCTACCCTTCGATCCGGTGGCAGACCAACACCAAAGCGACGCAGGTTTGGAAGGCGAGCAACAAGTGGGAAGACACCGACACCGCCGACGCGAAGAAGGCCGGCCTGGCCTGGTCCGAAAATAGCGGTCTGACCTGGGAGCAGAAGTACTCGCGCTGGATCGCCAGCCTCACCGAGACCCAGAGCGCCAGCGACTGGTACACGTACAAGACCTTCGTGATCAAGAACCCCTGGGGTAAAGAGCTGCCGTCGCCGAAGCTGGAGTGCGCCGAGATGGCGATGTTCCTGCGAGCGACGTTCGCCGCCTGGTACAAGCTGCCCTTCTTCATTCAGAGCTACGGCAAGACCAACTCGGGGACCTGGGTCCGCACGTTCCTCGGCCACAACGGCTGGTACACCTCGCAGGGGATCGCCTACCACACGGGACGCAATTTCGCCCTGCTCTACAAAGACTATTCGACGATGACCGTCGAGCAGATCGACGCCCAGGGCTGGCCGCACGACAGCGTGCTGCGCAAAAAGCGCCTCGGTGACGACGACCAGGTCGACTACATCGAGCCCGGAGCGCGGATGGGCGCCTATTTCGACGAGCTCTATCTGAACAAGCGCGTCGGCCACTTCATGATTCTGCTCCTGGCCTACCACGGCTCGGCGCATCTGGCGAGCCCGGCGAACACCTACAACGTCGCCCCCGAATCGATTCGCCCTGGCGACATCGTCCTCGAGCGCTGGCAGGCGCAGGGGATCGGCCATACGCTGATCGTCAAGACCGTCAAGGACCTCTCCACCGAAGAGAACGGCGTCAAGAAGACCGCGCTGATGGTCGAGTTGGTCTCGGGTTCGATGCCGCGTCGCCAAGGCAAATGGGAAGACGCCGTCGCCGCCAAGCGCTACCTGACCAACGAATACACGGGATCGAACGAGCTCGACGAGAACGGTACGCCTTACGCCAAGCTCGGCGGCGGTCACAAGCGCTGGCGTGTGACCAAGGCGATCGGCAGCTGGTGGGTCAACACGATCATGGACGCCGACGAGACCTTCGCGATCGGCGACAGCGACTGGGACACGATCGGCAAGCGGCCCGAGACCTTCGAAACGATCCTCGTCAACTTCTCGCCCGACGAGCAGCTGAAGTCGCTGGTGGCCAATATCGAGAGCCAACGCCAACATCTGCGAAACTACCCCGCCTCGTGCTCGGCGCGGACGCGGCGTGAAGAGTACTTCGCCGACCTCTACAAGCTGGGCGAAGAGAAGCTGGGGCTGACCCGGGCGCAGATCGACCAGAAATACCGCAAGCTCGAAGACTACGTCCTCGCCGAGCTGGTCTACACCAAGTCGAAGACCTGCTGCTTCAACTCCTCGACGCGGCAGATGTTCGAGGCGATCATGGACCTCAACGTCCAGCGCCTCTCCGCCTACGAGTGCCAGGAAGTGATCGTCTTCAAGGCGACCGCCGGTGGGTACGATGCATTCAAGCGCCACGCCGAAGAGATGGGCCTGACCTGGGTCGATTGGCGCGCCGACGAAAGCTGCCCCCAGTCCGGCGTGCAGGACGACACGCAGGTCGACGAAAACCCGGGCTTCTGCTCGAACCCCGATCCGATCGTCTCGACCTACGAAGGCTGAGCGCGCCTCATTCGCTTCGCCTCGGCCTACCCAGGCCCGGGGCCACCCTCGTCGCATCACCCGGAACCGATACCCCGAGCGGCAGCCCTACATCGTAGTCGAATTCGACACCTCGCTTCCCCGACATCCTTTCCCGAATCTGAGCCCTTACGCGCCCTAACCGCTACGCATGAAGGCGTTGTACCAATGGTTCCTCTCGTCTGCTGTTCGCTGGATCGTCCCGTTGGGTCTCTTCGCCGCGCTTTCGTTCTACGGTCTGTTGGCGACCCAGCGCGTCCTCGAGCTGCCGATCGAGGGGCGCGACGCCGAGACGGCGTTTCTCTATCTCCACGAGAACGCCGACCTCGACAAGAGCGGCGACGGCGTCTACGCAACGCTCGCTTTCGAGGCGGGGCGTCTGGCGCTCAAGGGGGTCACGCGTGGCGTCCACGCCTCTCTCGACACCGCCGACAATCGACTCGAGATCGCTCATCATCTCTTTCGCGTGGTCGATGGAAACGCCCTCGCCCTCGTCGGCTGGCGCTTCTCGTCGAAGAGGTCGCGCATCACCGCGGGCCTGGCCGTCGATCGCGATGTGATCTTCCCACTCTTCGGTGCCAACCGCGCCTTCGAGTTGCGTCGCGAGGGGGATCACTTTCGCCTCCTCCACCCGAAGAACCGCACCACCCTCTACGTCGTGCGTCCCAAGGACAAGGCGCGAACGCTCGCGGCGGCGGGCGACGAGCTCGAGCTGCCAGCGGGGTCGATTGTCCTCGACGCACAGGTTCCCTTGATCGTCACCATCGGCCCGCGCAACGAAACCTGGATTCTGTTGCACCCCGATTTCTACTACCGCTTCGCGGGGGTCGAGGGGAAGATGCGGCTCTCGGAGCTGGGATTGTTGCGGCGGCTGGCGCCGACGACGATCATCGGCAGCTACAACATGCAGTTCAAGCG
Source organism: Myxococcales bacterium (assembly GCA_020430585.1). GTDB lineage: Bacteria > Myxococcota_A > UBA9042 > JAGQJP01 > JAGQJP01 > JAGQJP01. The sequence goes on from JAGQJP010000356.1 coordinate 3,296, forward strand.
CGTGATCCCGAAAAAGAAGGTCGACTTCCAATATCGCGACGCCGTACAGGAGCTGATCGACACCGAGGTGTTGCGCTTCGTCAAGGGTGAGCTGACCCTCGCGACGACGAACCTCGACCGCCGCCGCCAGCTCGCCCTCAAGCGCGCCCGGGATCCCGTGATCTTCGGCGGTCGTCTCAAGCGCTGGGTTGCCCAGGCCAATCGGTGGCTGCAGAGTGGCGAGTGGCAGCGCGTCGAGCGGCTGTTCCAGTTTCGACAGGATCCCGACGGCCATCCCAAGCAGCTGCTGCGCGTTTCGCCAGATGCCGTGACGCGGATGCGCGAGCATCGACAACGCACGATCGCGTCGCGGATCCTCCTCGGTACGAACGCCAAACCGATGCTCCGTGGGGCGAGGACGTTGATCACGATCGACGCTCGTCTCGAGGTGCACGTCGGCTGGCGCGACATCGGCGAGCCGATCGGCGGGGTGATCGACGGGCTGACGGCGATCGGTATCGGGGCCAGGGGGTTGTTGCGCATTCCCCCCAATCCGCGGGGCAAGCGGCAGGTCACCTTCGTCAGCGGCGTCAAGGGTTCGCTGCGCGTGAGCGCGAGCGCCAAGGGGCTGATCGCGATCAACGGCGTATCGCTCGCGCCCGGTCGCAGCTTCGCCCTCGCCAGCGGAGACCGCGTGCAGATCGGCGCGCAGCGCTTCCTCGTCGTCACGGGTGACGCGCGCCTGGCGATCTCGAAGTCCCTCGATGGTGAGCGGCACTACTTCTATCCCCAGGGGAGCGAGTTCTCGTCGCTCGTCGGCTTCGACGACCGCCAGCCCGGTCTCGAGAACCTCTGGGGCCGCCGTCCCCGGGACGCGCGCGAGCTGGTCTCGACGATCGACCTTTACCTCCAGCGGGTGGTCCACTTCGTCACCGAGTCCCACATGCGTTGGATGCACTCGACGGCGTTTCGGGCGCAGTTTCCCGAGCATCGCTTCCGCGATCGTCGCCGCTTCCACCGCATCGGTGCGGTGGTCCTCGACGCGAGGAGCGGGAAGCTCCTCGCAGCGGTGAGCACGCCCTCGTTCGAGCCGACGGACAAAGGCTACTTGCGGGCTCGCGACGAGTCGATCGAGATGCTCCGCCAGGGGCTCACGCCGAGCTACGCCTACGACTGGTTGACGCCATTTGCCCGTTTGACGCGCACGCCGGAGCTGCCCCTCGACGAGCTACCCCTCGACCTGGTGAAGCTGCGGCGTTCGATCAATCGCCGGACCTTGAACGCTGCACTCTTCGACCGGATTCCACCTGGTTCGACGATGAAAATCGCGGTCCTCGGCGCCTACTTCAACTGGATGGCTCGACGAGGCTATTCGCCAGAGCGCGCGCTCAGCCTGGCACCGCGTTTTCGCTGCCTGCGCAATCTGAGCTTCGCGGGCCACATCTTTCGCTGCGAGGGGCACCACGACCACGGTATTCGCGAATCAGCGCAGCCCCTGGTCTACGCCTTGCAGAAGAGCTGCAACATCTACTTCGCCAAGCTGCTGCTCTACCTCTCGGGCGTGCCGCGCGCGCTGCTGTCGGAGGGGGCGAACAAAGCCGAGATGATCTATCTCAAGCACTACAAGGTGATGGCGGAGAAGGTCCCGATCAGCCAGGCGACGATGGACGCGATGCGGCGTCGGCTGGTGACCAACGACTACTTTGCGATCCTCTCGGGGCTCGGCTTCGGCCGCTACCTGCGTGACGAGAAGGGCCGGCACCTGAAGGACGCCGAGCCCGAGCACCCGTTGCTCGCATTGCCCCCCGGTCGACGGAGCCTCGTGCCCCAAGGCCAGGTCTTCGCCCCCGAGCACTTGACGCGCAAGCGGCTTTTCAACGGGCGACGCTTGGAATATAAAAGTCTGTACAACCTCGCGCTGACGGCGATCGGCTCCGACCTCGACATCACCCCGTTGCAGCTGGCGAGCCTCTTGGTGCCGCTGGCCAACGGTGGGCGCACGCGGCCGATCGCGGTGATCGAGGGTGACCACGCCCCGTGGCGGCGACTCTTCTCGCCCTCGACCGCGCGGGTGATCAAGATGGCGATGTTAGCGGTCGTGCGCGAGGGGACGGCGAAGAACGCGTTCAAAGACGTGCCCTTTGTCGTATACGGTAAGACGGGGACCAGTGAAAACGTGACCTTCCACCGTCGCGGCCGAGAACGACTGAAGGCGATGTTCATCAAGAAGCACGGGCCCGGGGCGCTGCGAGCCAACTCGCTCTTCGTCGGCGCCACCGACGGCTGTCGGCGCGACGTGATCATCGCCGTCGCGATCCGTAACGGGGCGCGGGTCTTGAAGAAGCCGGATCCGATGGAGGCGAAGTACCTCGCCGCCAAACTGTTTCGAACCCTGGCGCGCGCCAATGGCTGCGGACCAGACAACGGACGATAGATGCGAACGCAAATCGTACGCCCGATCATCCACAATGGCCGCACCAATCTGACGCCAGGCGACGCGGCGTGGCCCGATTTCATCCGCGAGGCGCTCCATGAGTTTCTCGAGAGCCTGGATGAAAAGACCGCTCTGCTCGCGTTGACGATCCGTATGCGTTCGGCGCAACAGCTCGACGCCGTCCGTCTGCTCCTGCATCAGCACCCGAGCTGGCTACCAGCGGTGCCCGTCGCGTTCGAAGAGAGTCTCGGACTGCGCGCGTACCCGGACACGCTGACACTCGTGGGAGATGTCGATATGCAACGATTTTTCCTTCACTTTTTCAAAGGCGGCGAGTACGCGTGGACCCGCGCGTTCACCGATGAGTTCAAGACGCCGCGTTTCTCCAGCTTCCGCTTTCAGGTGCGCCACGACTTCGCGGAAGAGGCCTTCGTCGTCAAGACGGGCGACGGGCTGATCGAGCAGGTCGAGCTCGGCCATCGCCTCGCGTTGCCGGGCGTCGGCTCGCTCTTCGTCACCGTCGATCCCGATCCGCCGACACCGCCGCGCCTCGACGTCGAGCTCTCGGGCAGCGATCGCCTGTTGATCGGGCTGAGCGACGGATCGGCGCCGAGTCGCCTACGCGTGCGGGCGACGGCATACGAAGACGGGCGCGTTCTCGGACGCCTACTCTTCGAGGGCGGGAACGGCGAGCGCTGGGAGCCCCTCGAGCAGGACGGCCCCGACGAGATGCACCTCGACCCCTTCGGCTTCTTCGACGACACGCTGCCCTTCGCCGAGGGCCTGCAGCTCAAGCTCTCGGTCAGCGTCCAGACGCCCCTCGGCTTCGCCGTCAACGCCGACCCGCTGATCATCGACCAGTATCCCTTCGGCAAGAGCCAGTACGCCGAGTTTCTCCCCGATGGGGCGTTGCGCTTCCAGGTCACCAAGCCAGCCTCGGCGCGTTTGCAGCACATCGAGATCGTCCGTCCACCCGAGGGCTTTCGCGCGATCCACACCTTGCAGCGGCGCGGCCTCGGGCCGCGGGTCGAGCTGCTCGACGCCCACTGCGGTGCGAATCTGACGATCGTCAGCGACACACCCGAGGTCGCCGCCCTCGGTTTCGTCGCCCTCTTGCTCTGGGATGGTGACGACGCCCCGCGCTTCGTGATCGAGAAGAAGACGACCCACCTCGTCTCGCCGATCGGCAGCGTCGAATCGCTGGCGCTCAGCGATCTGAGCGGTGAGAACCCGATCCTCGTGAGCCTGCGCCCGTTGGCGCCCGGGATCTCGGTCAAGGGGATGAGCCTCGACTTTCCAGCGGTGCTCTTGACGATGAACGGGCCGCGCGACGCGACGGGCTCCGAAGAGGTGCTCCGCGTCGGCGAGCACCTGTTGTTGGGGCGCCGCTTCCTGTTCACCCTCGAGGGCCCCGCCGACGAGCCGACGCTGAAGTTCCGGGGCGTCGGGATCAAGCCCCGAGAGTCACCGATCGTCGCGGGGGATCCCGATGGCCTCTCCAAGCTCGCCGAAGATCTCGAGGGCCGCTTTCCGCTGATCTCGATCTTCCAGGGCGCCTACTTCTTCCGTTTGATGCCGAAGGAGGAGCGCGAGATCCAATACGCCCTCTTGGCGGGTGGGCGCGAATACCGCATCCGCAACGGCCGCTTCGTCGATGCGGCGCCGGGCTTCGACGCCGTCGCCCTCGGCGAGGAGGTGATCCTGCGCTTCACCGACGTCGAGAGCGCGACCCTCGGCTATCTCGGTCCGACGAACAACAAAGGCAACCTGCCGCTTCTCTTGGCGGGACAGCACCACTTCGTCAAGCGCTGCTTCTTCCGCCCGCGCAGTCGCGAGCTGGCCTTCTTCGAGGGCGTCAGCACGGTTCACTGGCGCGACGACGAAGATATCCAGCTCGAGGTGAGCGACACCTGTGTCTCGGTCAGCGGCGAGGTGAGCTTCTTCGACACCGAGCTCAATCCCCTCGAGCGCCCGCTGAGCGACGGGCCCTATCTGGTCCGCGCGGGTGGCCATTTTCTCGAGATCGAACGCGCGCCGCTCACCGCCTTCCCGTCGATCCCCTTCCGGGTGCGCTATTGGGGGATGGTTCTCGACGGCGAGACCTGCGAGCTGGACGCCGAGAGCTGTCGCTTTCGGCACGAGGAAGAGCCGGTCTCGATCCGACGGATCGTTCACCAGCTCGACCTGAAGAACTTCGCCCCGCGGCCGCTGTTCGTGCGCAACGAGTCGCATGACGCCGCGCGCCCTTTGCTCTTTGAAGAGCTCGCCCCCGTGAGCGACGACGAGGCGCCGAAATCGAAGCGCGCCCCATCGGTCGTACCGCAGGAGACCGTCGTCGAACGGCCGGCGGTCACAGACGGCGACGTGAAACGGATCACCCAGGAGTATCCGCCCTTCAGCTTCGCCGACGACGACGCAGGTGAGCACGAGGAGCCCCTCTCGGCCGAGGAGCAGGCGGTGGAAGACGCCGCGCGGACCCTTCCCGGCACCTCCTCCTTCTCGTTCGAGGAGGCGCTCGTACCGGCGAGCGCGCCGCTGCAGACGGTGACGCCGCTCTACCACGGCAGCCTCGTCGAGTCCCTCGATGGGCCCGTGGGACTGACCGTCGTCGATCGGCTGGTAAATCCGTTGGGGCCGTTGCCCGCCGTCGAGAGCTTCCCGTTGGTGTTGCTCTTTGGCGATGCGCCGAGCGTCTTCACCTTCGAGGCGCAGGGCAACCTCCTGACCTGCAACGGGATCACTCGCGAGCGGATGGTCCTCGGCAAGGCGCGCACGGGCGCCAGCGCCGACCTCGAGATCGTCGCCGGATCCCACATTTCGCGAGCCCACGACGAGCTCTTCTCCCGTGGCGGCCGCGTCTTCATTCGGCCCCTCAAAGAGCGGCTCGTCGCACCCTCGGTGCTCAATTTCGAGCGCGTCTTGACGCCGGACCAGGCGGTGCGCCTCGAAGATGGCGATTGGCTCTCGGTCGGCTACCACCTCTATCAGTTCAGCGTGCGCGGTGGCCTGACCGAGATGACCCTCGTCGGCTACATCGTGCCGCGCTCGATCAAGGGCGAGGCGGTGCGGCGGATCCGCGTGGTCGCCGGAACGGTGGACAACGACGCCCCGGGCGAGCTGACGCTCTCGGTCGGCGACGCGCTGGACACCTCGGTGCTGCTCGAGCTCGGCTTCGAGGAGATCGCCGAGCGTCTTCCCGGCGAAGCGGGCTCGCTCTTCGCGATCGAGAGCTTCGACCGCGAGATCGAGGTGCTGCGCGTGCGCAAGCGTCACCGCGGCGACCTGATGCTGGTCTATCGGGACGACGGCTTTCTCTATCGCCCGTTGACCGATTTTCACGCTGTCGATCCCCACACGTTGATGGACGACATCGTGATGCCCGAGTTCTTCATCGCCAACCACCACCGCGAGAACAGCGTCTGCCTCTACCCGCCGCGGCTGCACAAAGAGGATGACCGCCGGCAGCTCTTCGTGCGGATCGTGCGGATCGAGGGACAGCTGGTCCTCGAGACCCTGACCGACGGCGTCAGCGTGCTGCGCGACGGCGCGCGCCTCCAGGGGCAGCAGATCGAGCTCGCCGACTACGATCTGATCGACTGCCGCGGCGCGATCGTCAGCGTCCGCTTCCTCGACGACGCGCTCGTGCTCTCGCTCTACGGCTTCCTCCTCGACGAGCGGGCAACGGTGGTGGGCAATCAGTTCGACGTCTGCGACATCTTCATGGAGGTCGGCCAGTTCAACGTCCCGGCGCGCCGCGGTCTCTGCGCGGTAGGCGAGGGCGCCAAGGTGACGCCGCCGCGCTCGCCGAAGGAGTGGATCGTCGAGGACCTGACGGGCGATCGCGTCAACCTGCGGATGGGCCGCCAGGGTCAGGACTTCGAGTACGAGCTCGCGGGTGAGTCGCGGACCTTGATGGATCCCTTCTCGACGACTGAGCTTCTCCTCTCGCGCGGTCCCGTGGATCATCGACCACATTTTCCCTTGCCGATTCAGCCCGAAGACGGCTTCTGCTTTGGCCGCCTCAAGCGGGGAAACCGCGGTTTCGTGATCGAGAGCTTGACCCCGGGCTTGATCCGCCTCGGTCCCGACGGCCTGCGCCCGCTGGCGATGGGCGAATCAGTGGCCTTGCGGGTCGGCGATGCGCTTATCTTGCCAGGCGGTTTCGCCCTCAAGATGGTACGCTCGGTCTTGCCCGACTACCTGACGACCTTCAAGGGCTGCTCGCTGGCGATTCCGGCGGCGCTGATCGTCCCGATCGCCGGCCGCGTGACGAGTCGCACCAGCGTCTGGCGCGTCGTCTCGAATCAGCACAGCGAGCTCTACCATCCGCTGGTCGGTCGGATCGAGTTCGACGGCGAGACGCTGATGCACGGTGGGCGCGCCCTCGAGCTGGTGGACGGCGAGTACAAGATCGTCGTCGAGTGACGGCCCCTGGAGCGCGCGGAGCGGTGACGAGCAAACGAGGAGCAGAGAATGGACAATGGCGCCGCGCTGCGGCCGGTGACGGAGGAAGAGATTCAGCAGTGGGCGGCGCAGGTCCGCGACTATACGGGGCGCGATAGTCTCGCGTCGTATGCCACGCTGGTCCCCGATGCCGTCAAGCGCTTCAACTGTCTCTACGTCGATGGCGAGCGGGAGAACCGCTGCTGGGTCAAGGCCCACGTCGCCAACCGCTATATCGTCGGCGCCGAGGCGCGGGATCGTCGCTTCATTCGCTCCTGTCTCGAAGCGCTGGTGCTCGAGAACCTGACGAAGTACGAGATCGACGTCGCGCCGCGCTTCTTCGGCTCGGTCTATCATCTGGACGACGACGGCAAGTTCACCCACCTGATCTTTCAGCAGAATCTCAACGACACGGGCTACCAAGAGCTCTCGAAGCTCGCCGGGCAGCTCGAGGTTCACGAGATGCTCGACATCCTCGAGCAGGTTTTCCTGATTCTCCAGCGCCTCAACGAGATCCACTTCACGATCCCCGTCGCCGGCTTGCCACCTGCGGTGCTGGACTACTTTCAACAGCGCAGCGTCGGCCACCGCGAGGACACCTTCGAGGTGCACGGATTGGCGCACTGCGACATTCGGCCGGAGAACATCTTCGTCAAGTTCGAAGACGGTGCCGTGAAGGTCAAGCTCGTGGACTTCGAGCTCGCCAAGTTTCTCTCGAGCACGAGCTACGACCAGACCGACTTCGACAAGACGCCGATGGCGGCGACCCTCGCGGGCGTTCACTTTCAGCAGTACGCCTGCCTCAGCGCCTTCAAACAGTACAACAATCGGGTCAAGCATTTCGTCAACATCCAGACCGATCTCTTCAGCGTCGGGGTGGTGATGATCTACCTGATGCTGCTCGAGACGCCCGGGAACTTCGTCGACGAGAGCTTCTTCGAGCACCTCAAGCGCTACCTGCGCGACTTCGACCCAGGCTATTGCGAGGCGATGGGCTTTCCCCACATCCTCGAGGCGACGGCCTCGGACCTGAACGATCTCTACTTCTTCTTCGCGCCGTTTCTCTTCGGGGGCTCGGAGAAGCCGCTCAAGAGCAACATTCCCTTGATGGTGCTCTTCGAGGGCTTTCTTCGCTCTCTCGAGGAGAGTCCCCGCTATGGACCGCTGTTTCGCGAGGTTGCCGCAGCGCCACCGTTCCACGAAGTGTACGAAAAGCGCCACACCTCGTTCTGGTCCGCCCTCTGCGCCCGCCGATTCATGGCGCATCCGCGACTCGCACAACTGCCCGAGCTCGTGCGGGTGCGGCTCTACGATCTCGTCGTCTCGATGACGGCGCCGACGATCGAGCAACGCGCCGATCGCGGGCTCAATCCCTATCCCTCGCCAAAACATGGCGCTCAGATGATCCGCGACGTGCGCTTTCTCTGGCGCCGCCTGACACAGGACGCCGAGCGGCCGATGAGCGCCAAAGAGGTCGACCGCGCGGCGCGAATCGCCAGCGATCACTTCCGACAGCCCGGCGTCGTCGCCAGCCGCGAGTGGCACGACTTTCTGCTGCCCCTCGCCTGTTCCGCCGATTTTCCAGCGGAGATCAATCAGCAGATGCTGCAGACGATCGCCGACGATCCGATCTTCTTGAATCACCAGCTCGTCAATGCTGTGCGCAGCGCCACCCCCCGCGACATTCCTCGCGTCCGTGAGCTGCTCGAGGCGCTGCGACGGCACGAGGAGCTGCCGCCGACGGTGCTGGCGAATCTACGCGACGTCGAGCGCCTGCTCGAGAGTTGACCCTGGTCCTGATTGTATAGTGATCATTAGGGGTTCTGTGATTGTTTGCCCGACGGTTCTCCGATCTGATATCGTCACACTAACGTCAAACCTGGTGACAGAAAGTGAGTAACACACCGCGATGAATTTCGGAGTCGCCGACAACTCTCGGGGCGGGAGCGCACGACTACGGGTCGAGGCGTTGCGCTTTCTCGACGCGCTCGCGCTCTACTTCCATACCAAGCCGACGCTGGTGATCACCGACAACTACCAGCGCCTGTTGAACAAGTTCAACCACGGCGAGCTCTCGCTGGCCTGGATGCCGCCGCTTCTGCACGCTCTGGCGTGCGAGAAGGGAGCGCGCCTGGTCGCCGTCAGTGAGCGCGGCGGGCAGACGACCTATCGCGCAGCGCTCCTGGTGCACAAAGACTGCGGATTCCGCTCACCCAAGTCGCTCAAGCGCTGCAGCTTCGCCTGGAGCGATCGCTACTCGGGCGCGGGGCACCTCTTTCCGAAGCTGATGCTCCTCGAGCTCGGCTTCGATCGCGAGGCGGATTTCCGGCGCGAGCACTTCTTTGGCTCGAAGCTCGCCGCCGCACAAGCGGTGGCGCAGCGACAGGCCGATCTCTGCAGCTGCTACATTCGCGACGATCCCGCGGGCGAGGGCGATCCCGAGGGCGATCTGCGCCAGGTTCTCGGGTCGCTGGCCCACGAGCTGAAGATCATCGCTCTGACCGAGCCGATCCCTAGCGATGGCGTGGTGGCCGCCGGCTCGCTCTCCGACGCGGACGTCGAACAGCTCAGCGCTGCGCTCGTGGAGCTGCAGGACCATCCCCAGCACAAGTCGCGGGTGATGGGGCTCTTCGAGGCCGATTCCCTTCGGCTCGCCGACGATCATGTGCGTGACGTCACGACGAGCTGGTCGGCGCGCATTCGCGCCAGCGGTTTGCTCGCCTGAGCCTGTGGCGCTCTCGTCGCCACTCGATCTGCGCTCAATTGCTCGGATACGGCGCGTTGAAGTCCGCGTGGAAGGTGATTTGGGTTCCGGGGTGATCCTTGCTCGCCAACACGGCGTCGATCGATCCTGCGAATCGCTCGCCAGGCTCGAAGGTATTGTGCGTCAGGCTGACGGTCCCCTCGACGACGGTGTAGGGGCCGCTGTAGGCTTTTGGGATCACACTGTCGCTGTTGATCGAGAAGCTGATCCCGATCCCACTGTCGATCGAGACCGAGATCGGGAAGGTCCCCAGCGGGTAACTGTAGGGTGCGTTGATGTAGAGAAACCAAACCACCTTGCTCGCGGTATACTGGTAGCGAAACGACCTCGAGCTGATCGAGTGAAACTCCTCTCGGCAGAACTCGCAGTCGTTCACGGTGTAGATGTCGCTCTCCCCGACGGTGATCACCGTCCTCGCCCAGGCGAGGGAGCAGTCGCCCTGGGGGCAGACGTCGATCGGCGGGGCGACGTCGCGATCGAGATCGACGGCGGCGCCGTCGGTTGGCGCGGCGTCCGGCGGGTCTTGATCGCCAGGTGCGGTGTCCGCTGTCGGTTGGTCGGTGGTCACGTCATCGTCGGACGATCCGTCGGCGCTCGACGAGTCGGCGGTCTGGGTCACGACGATGTCACCAAAGTCGCGGCGCGACCCGACACAACCCGGGCCGAGAAGGCCGAGCAACAACAATCCGATCATCGTCGCATGTTCCACCCGCATCTCTCATTTCTAGCACAGCGGTCGCTGCCTTTCCAATCCTACCACGGCCTGTCCGCGCGACCTCGGTCGTGGTAGGATGGTCTGTCGGCTCGACCTGCGGGGCCGTGAGCGAGGACCAGGGGATGGAGATCCGATGAAGACGCTATCTGTGACCCTGACGGCGATGCTGTTCGTCGTCGTTGAGCTGGCGGGCGCGACAGAGCCCGCGCCGATTCCTCGAAAGGCGACGCTGCGCAAGGCGGCGGAGCTGGTGGTCGTCGGCGATGTGTTGCGCGTCGAGCCTTTTGGGACAGCGTTCACCGGTCGGTGCAACGTCTGGCAGTACTATCGCGCCTCGGTCGCCGTTCGCTCGACGCTGAAGGGGCGCGCCAGCTCGACGGTCGTCAAGGTGAAGTTTCTGCGGAAGGTGCGGGGCCTGATTCGTTGTCGACCGTTGCACACCGAGTTGGCGCTCACGGCGGGCAAGCGCTACGAATTCTACCTCGTCGAGCACAAGCTCAAGTACGGGAGCGTCTACGGCGTCGTCAGCGGTGACGGCGTGTTCGAGGTCGAAAAAAAGTAGCGGCGCCACCCTCGATCTTGTTCGCCAGTTGCGTATAATGGCTCGAAAGGGCGCAGCGCCAAGGAGAGACCGATGGAACACGCCGACAAGATTCTGTTGCTCAAGCTCGCGGTCAAGGTGATCAAGGCGGACGGTCTGGTCAAGCTCGCCGAGACCGACTACTTGAGCGAGCTGGTCGCCCGCGAGGGGATCGAGACGAGCGAGGCGGTCGCCGCCCTCAACTCGGCGATGGTCGAGCACACCGCCGACCTCGTCGCCCAGCTCGCCGAATCGCACTCTCAAGCGGCGATTCTGAACAGCCTGGTGGCGACGATGTACGCCGATCGCGTGGTCGATCCCGCCGAGCGCGCGTTGCTCGACTCGATCGCCGAAGAGATCGGCTTCCCGGTCGAGAAGCTCGAGGGCCTGGTCGACGCGCATCGCCAGTGAGCCGTCCAAACTCGGCCACGCCCCGTAACCCGATCGTTCCCTGTCGCGAATGGTAGGTATCAACGACCGAACTCCGACAAGGAAGAACGACATGAGCACAAAATCACACAATGGACTCTTCGCCGTGGCGATCGCCCTCACGCTCGGGGCGGTGATCGCATTCTGGACGATGCGACCGGCCCCGAACCACAACATGGCGCCCCTGCCGAGCCCGAAGCCCGGAGAAAAGGTGGCGATTTTCGCCGGCGGCTGCTTCTGGTGCATGGAAACAGCGTTCGAAGGCGTTCCGGGCGTGAAATCGGCGGTCTCGGGATACGTCGGCGGGCGGACGAAGAACCCGACCTACGAAGAGGTCTCCTCCGGCAGCACGGGGCACGCCGAGTCGGTGCGGGTGGTGTTCGATCCGAAGGTGATCAGCTACGAGAAGCTGCTGACGATTTTCTGGCACAACATCGATCCGCTGGTGAAGAACGCGCAGTTCTGCGACCACGGGACCCAGTACCGCTCAGGGATTTTCTATCTCGACCAAGCGCAGCGAAAGGCGGCCGAGCTCTCGAAGCGGCGGATCATCGATTCCAAGCGATTCAAGAAGCCGATCGTGACCGAGATCACCAAGGCTGGCACCTTCTACCCGGCCGAGGAGTACCACCAGGACTTCTTCAAGAAGAAACCGTTTCACTACAAGCGCTATCGCTTGGGTTGCGGCCGCGATCGGCGACTGCGGGAGCTCTGGGGCACGACGGCCTCGCACTGAGGCGGGACGTTTTGCCAGCCGCCGAACGTTATCGCGATCGTAACCGATCGGAGACCAACCCATGCGCGGACCGAAAACGATCACCCTTGGTATGGCGCTGGCGCTGATGTTCGGCCTCTCCTGTGCACAGACGCTGGGAGTTGCCAGCGTCGGACAGAAACGCCACGCGACGACCCGCGTCGTCGTCGAGACCTTCGGGCGCCCATTCGCCCTCTGGCGGCAGCGCTTCTTCTATCGCGGCAGTGACGCCGTGAACTACTACCTCGTCAACGGTGGCTATCCAGACCCGGACAAGACCGCCGAGTCGGTGGGGCCTGGCCTCTACATCGCCAAGCGCGGACTACATCCGCAGCCCTCGCACAGTCGACTGCGGATCGAGATCAAACCGAGCATCGGGCTCGAGGCGAGCTACTTCGCGATGAAGATCTCGAGCGCATTTCCGCGCATGGATATCCAGTTCCTCGATCGCAGCAATCGGGCCTTCGCGCACAGCTGCGTACCGACTGGTCGCGGTCACGTGACGGTCGCGGTGCGCATCGGGAAGCGGGGCTTGGGAGCGATCATCTTCGACGGACACGGGCGTCAAGTGGCGGGGAACATCCACCTCAGCGAGGTCAAGGTCGCCTACGGTCCGTGGCGCGCCGATCTGATTTCCTGGACACACGAATGGCGCATGAATCGCTGCGTTTTTCAGCGGGCTTCGAACTGGAACTGGTAGCGGACGGTGACGGTCGACGCGTTCGGGTTCTTGAACGTCGTCCAGCGCATGCGTTCGGCGACGCAAGCCTCGACCTTCTCGTTCTGCAAGGTCGATTCGATCACCTTGGCGCGGCTTACGCGTCCCGTCGACGAGACGGTGAACTCGACCACCACCGTGCCGCGTAGATTCTGATTCTGACGCAGCTCTTTCTCGTAACAGAAGCGGAAACGCCGTTCTTGCGCGCGGATTTGCCGTTGCACCGTGCGCGTGTCGAGGTAGCCGCCCTCGAACATCAGCGGGCGCAGGGCCGGCAGGTTGCTCTTCAGCTTGGCGAGCTGTTTGGCATTACGACGAGCGGGCGTGCCCGTCAGCACGAGCTTGACGAGCGCCTTTAGGCCCTCGAGCGGGCTCAGATCGCGCACCTTCGTGTTGAACAGATAGAGCTCTTTGAGGGCGTGGAGCCCGGCCAGTGGCGACAGATCTTCCACTGCGGTCCCGCCGAGGTCGAGCTGTTCGAGATGCGTGAGGCGGCGCAGCGGCGAGACGTCGGTCACGTTCTTGTCGTTGCACTCGACGCGCGTCGTCGTTTCGGGCTTGTACTCGACGCCACAGAACTTGACCAGCGAAGGGCCGCACCCCGTTACGGCGAAGCCGCCGAGTAGAGCCGCCAGCCAGACGATCATTGGTTTCATCATCTCTCACCCACCGTCGCGTTTGTCCATCGGGGACAGTGTATCGGCTCGCGTCGCGCCCCGCAATCGTTTCCCGTCGTGGTCCGTCCGTGCCACATCGTGGCGGCGAGGACGAACTCGAATGTAGACGGCGCAACCCGATCGCAAGAGCCGTCGCTTTTTTACGTTCCGAGAGGATTCTTTTCGGGCCGAATACTCGACCCTTCGGCGATCGTAAAGGGCAGATCACATCGGCTTGATAATTCTCGAACGATCATGGCGTAGCGTAGAGAAGTCGCGCAGAACCACAGCGTCATCTTTTGAACGGGGGGTAACCATGTTCAAGTATGTGATGAACCGCATGGCAGGGGCTGCCGAATACGTTGTCGGTACGGGAATCGTCGGATTCTACCTCGTATTCGTCGATCCGCGAAACGTAGCCCGGCCAGATACCGCCGACCTGTCGCCGCGACAGGACCCAACGCTCGAACCTTCGCTCGTCCACCGAGGCCAGATGCGACGGCCGAGTGGCGATTCGATTGGATCGCGCTCTGGCCGTCCGATCAACAAGTGGGCGGCATAGTCCATCCCTACGCTTCGTCGCAACCCCAAATCCGCACCTCCCCACGCGCGCCCGCTATGGTGGCTGGCCTCGATCCATCATCTCGCGGTCGGTCTACGGTTGGCGCCTCTCGACCATTGGGCCATCAGCGCTTGGGGGCGCAGCGGGTCGTCCGGGGATAGGCGATCAGCTGGCGCAACACCTTGTCCGGAAGTGGATTCGAAAGGCGAGAAAACGATTGACGAATCAGGCGCGCGTTGAGCTCTTCGCGCCAGGTTTGCCAGACCTGTCGACGGAGCGGGTCGACGCTGCCGAAGAGGTCCAATGTGCGGACCGGAGAGCCGCATTCGAACATCTGGCCACCGACACGCACGTGGAGAATCCGTGTCTCCGCCGGCAGGCGAAAGTGGACCACTTTGTTCGTGAGGTCGTAGACGATCTGCCACTTCGTGTAGCTGCCGGTGCGCACCGATGCCAGAAGTTGGAACGCGCGGGTGACGGCGTCTACTTGGCTTTTGGCGCCGAGGTGTCGCGCAATCCGCACGAATCGGTCGATCGACGATTGGCCGCGCGCCACGCGATCGAAGGCCTTGTAGGCCATCAGCATCAATCGTGAGTAGGTGTAGCCGTGATTCGTCAAGACGGGTTCCGCGAGGTGCTGGTCCCCGTTGATCGTGAGTTTCCCGTCGGTGTACTCGATCGCGGCGCAGCGGCCCGCAGCATCACAGGCAAAGTAGTGCACGGGAGCGTACGCGCGTTGAACCTGGACGCGCTTGAGATTCGTCAACAGCTGGGGTAGGTCACCGCTCG
>JAGQJP010000357.1 GCA_020430585.1 Myxococcales bacterium
CTATCAAGGCGCCGAGAATCGCAACCGCTGGGTGATTCAACTGCAGGGCGGCGGTAGCTGCTCGACACCGCAGGACTGCGCCAACCGCTGGTGCAGCAAGGACACGAGCTTCGGGATGCAAGGCATGTCGGCCAACGCCTCGCCGACGGTCGGGATCAACGGCCGCGGGATCCTCGCACGACCACGGACGGACAACCCGCTCGCCGGATTCAACCACGTCTTCGTGCGCTACTGCAGCTCCGACCAGTGGAGCGGAACGCGGGGCCCCGTCACCGTCGAGGTCGACGATCCGGCGGGCAAGCTGGGCAAAGTGAAGCTGACCCTCTACTTCAACGGCCACGACATCATCGAGGCGGTGCTGCGCACGCTGCGCCGCGACGGCGTTGCGCCGCTGAGCTACGACGACGGCCAGAGCCAGAGCGAGATGCCCGATCTCGACGACGCGACCCAGGTGCTCTTCGCTGGCGGGTCGGGTGGCGGCGCGGGCGTAATCCACAACCTCGACCATGTCGGAACCTTGCTGCGTCAAAGCAACACGAACTGCCAAGGCTCGAGCTGCGCGCTGGCCTACGCGGGTCTCGTCGACTCGATCACCGGCCCCTACCGCTGGAACCTCGACTACTCGACGACGACGCTCTGCACGGCGCCCGAGCTGCAGGTCTGCGACTACGAAGCGCACATCAGGCTGCAGAACGAGGCCGGCTCGACGTTTCTCTGGGGCGCGATCAACGACGACAGCTGCAACCCCTGGCACCAGGCCCACGACCCGCAAAACGAGTGGCGCTGCGGGGACAAAGATCACATCCTGAGGCACCATCTGACGACACCCTTCTTCGTGCGGATGGGCCTGCAGGACTCGAACCTCACCTCGGGCTACAGCGACGTGCACTACACCGTTCCGGGCCAAGGTCTGCTCGACGAGGCCCTCTTCGGGGCGCTCGTGCGCCAGCAGCTGCTCGAGCTACCCTCGATCGCCCAGACCGCCGAGGAGAAGGACGCGATCACGAGGGCTCCGGGCGCCTTCGGGCCGGCCTGCGCCCGCCACGTCACGATCGACGACAACCCGAGCACCTACGGCGTCACCCTCTCGGACGGCAACGACGACTACACGATGTTCCAGCTGATGGGGAACTGGCTGAAGGGGACTCAACCGCAGGTGCTGGTCGCCCCCGATCTCGACCAGTCGAGCTGCCCCTGATCGTCGGGTAGCGATCGGCCACCGCCGCCCACTCCCGCCATCGGGCGGCTCGGTCGCGGCAACGCTCTCCCCGCGCCTCTCGGCGCCTCGCCGTCGCACACCATCGGTGCATGAATTCAAATGGTTACATGTTTCGACTTGACCATCCTCCGCTCTTCGCGCGAAGATTTAGGCGATCGGTTAAGGCGATCGCCCAATTCGCCCACCGAGAGCCGTCGGAGGGACAGTGAACACGCGAGAGAGGATCCTGCGCGCCGCTGGCGAATGCTTCGCCGAAAGCGGCTTCGATGGGGCGAGCACGCGCCAGATCGCCGAGCGCTCGGGGGTGAACAAGGCGTTGATCCATTACCACTTCAAGACAAAGGAGGAGCTCTTCTTCGGCGTCTTCGACGACTATTACCGACGGCTGATCGGGGCGTTGGTCGACTCGCTGGAGCTCGAGGGCACATTCGAACAGCGCTTCGCCGCGCTGATCGACTCGTACGTCGCCTTCCTCGCGGCGAACCGCGATCTCGGCTGCGTGATCCAGTGGGAGGCCTCGGGCGGAAAGAACATCGAGCGGGTCGTCGCCCAGATGGTACCCCTTTTCCAACGCGGGATCGAGCTGATCGAGGAGCGCCATCCGTTGACGAAAGAGGGTGACCTGGCGGCCTCACAGCTGCTGCTGAGCTTTTACGGGATGATCGTGACCTACTTTGTTCACACGCCGCTATTCGAGCGGCTGCTGGGGATCGATCCGCTCTCGGACGACGCCCTGCAGCGACGCAAAACGCATCTGCGGCGGATGCTCTCCATCACCCTTCAGCAGCTGGAGCTCCGGCCGCCGGAGCCCAGAGCGCCGTCCCCGAGCGGGACGGAAGAGGAGCCAAACCGATGAGAGCCTCTACACCAGCCACCCAGCAAGCGCTGGGGCGCGTCATCGGCCGCCTGGTCGAAGCGCGCGCGCGCCAGGACAATCGTCCGTTCGTCATCGGCCATCTGGTGACCAACCGCTGCAACTGCAGGTGCCCGAGCTGCTTGTGGCGCCACAACGACTGGCGGGACGTGCCCCTCGACGAGCTCAAGCGCTTCTATGCCGAAGCCAAGGCCGAAGGCTTCGTCGCGACGGCGTTGAGCGGCGGAGCCCCATTCTTGCGCAAGGATCTCGGTGCGCTGGTGCGCTACATCAAACAGGACCTCGGAATGCCGATTCTGCTCTTCACGACGGGCTGGTTCCTCACGCGACGAATGGACGAGGTGATCCCGCACATCGACATGCTCGTCGTCAGCCTCGACTCGGCGCGCGCCGAGCGCCACGACCGCATTCGCGGGCTCGCCGGGCTCTACGACCGTTTGATTGCCGGCGTCAGACTCGTGCGCTCGCGCTATCCCGAGCTCTCGCTCCAATTCAACTGCTGCGTCCAGCGCGGCATCGCCGACGAGATCGACGAGCTGATCGCCCTCGCCGAGTCGCTCGACGTCCACATCTCCTTCGACGTGATCACCGAGTACCGGCACGGCGATTCTGGGCAACCATCGGCACAGACCGAGGCGGGCCTCCCACCGGACGAGCTGCGCGCGGTCTGTCGCACGCTCCTCGATCGCAAACGAGCCGGGGCTCCGATCGTCAACTCCGAGCGCTACTTCGAATACTTCGTCGACGGCCGCCCCGGGTACCGCTGTCACCTGCCGAAGGTGGTGATGTTCGTCGACGGCCGCGGCGACGTCGAGCACTGTCTCAACCTCAATCAGCCGCTCGGCAACATCACTCAAACGCCGCTGCGCGAGATCATGCGCCACGAGCGCTTCAAACAGCTGCGTGTTGCGGCCGAGGGCTGCTCGTCGTGCAATTCGCCGACGATGGTCGACCTCTCCACGCTCTGGGAGAACCCGCTGCTCGCGTTCCAATCGACGGGGATCAAGGTGCGCTAATCCTTGTCCGATCGAATCGCGCCGCGTACACTGAGGCCATTACATGAGGAGACGTCGTGAAACGAGGATATCGCGGCTCGCTCGTCCTGGTGGCCCTGGCGCTGATCGGGCCGATCGCCTGCACCAAGCCGCTCGGCTCGTTCGAGCAAGCGCTGAGCGAGAATGCCACACCCGAGCAGCTCGAGACCTATCTGAAGCGGCACAAGGGGTTGCGCGAATCGGACAAGCAGGCGAAACACCCGCCGCTCGAGCGCTCGATCGAGGCGCGCAAGCCGAAATATGTCGAGCTGCTCCTCAAATACGGCGCCGACCCAAACCAGCTCAGCTACTCGATGACGCCGTTGATCCGGGCGATGACGCACTGCGATCCGGCGGTGATCGGGGCGCTCCTCGAGGCAGGAGCGAAGCCAGCGCTGGCGGTCGGACACGAGTTTCCTCTCTTGGCGGCGGCAGCGCGCGGCTGCAGGACGGGGGTCGAGCTGTTGTTGGCGAAAAAGGTCGACGTCCGTCAGCGCTCGGACCGCGGCGAGACCGCCCTGGCCGCGGCGCTGGCGAATGGACACGGAGAGTTGGCTCATTTGTTGGTCCAAAAGGGTGCGACTAGCGCTGGCACTCGCGGTCTGGCGATCTTCGACGGCTATCGCAAGAACTCTGCGTCGATCACGGCATTCCTGAAGCGCCACCCCGATCATCTTCGGGCGCGAGACGAACGCGGGCGCGACCTGATCCATCGCCTTGCCCTGACCTGCACGCGCCGGCGTAAACGTTGCGACTTCACCAAGCTCGACTCCTTTTTCGCGCTCGCTCGACCCTTCGGCCTCGACCGTCGGGTGACGGGGCCAGAGGGACACCGCATGACCGCGCTCCATCTCGCCGCTCGTCACGGGCATCTGTCGATGGTGCGGCTGTTACTGGCCCACGGCGCCTCGGTGAATCTCGGCGACGATCGCGACGCCACCGCGCTTCACTACGCGGCGACGGTCGGCTTTCGCTACGCGCCCTCGGGCCTGGTCTGCCCCGCGATGTACGCGACGCGTCACGCGGCGATCGTCGAGGCGCTGCTGAAGAAGAAGGCGAACCCAAACCTCCGCGACACCTCGGGGGCGACCGCGCTGCACTACGCGATCAGCGTCACCAGCGCCGCCCAGTCGCGGATCGTCACGCTCCTGTTGCAGCACGGCGCCGACGTGAACGCGCAGGACAAACTCGGGATCGGGCCGCTCTACCTCTTGCTCTCGAAATCGGCTTGCTACGGCAACGATATCGACAAGATCCTACGCGTGTTGCTGAAAAAAGGGGCCAACCCGTCAGCCGCCACCACGTACGGGAAGTCCCCGATCTCGATCGCCGACGAGCGCCTGAAGAAGATGCTCGAACCCTACGTGAAGAAATCGGCGGCGAGATGATCGGAATCTAGATTCCGAATAGCGGACACACTTCCCTCATTGATTGACAAATACCAATGAAGATAATAAACTTCCCACCTGAATCTAGATTCCGACGTGAGCCCAAAAATGGCACGACGCACACCGCGAGGGACGACGGACAACCGAGAGACGATTCTGCGCGCCGCTGAGCAGCTCTTCGCCGAGAAGGGTTTCCCCAGCACTCAGATCGCCGAGATCGCCGCCGCCGCGGGCATCGGGATCGGCTCGTTCTACCGGCAGTTCCCCGACAAGGGCTCGGTGTTGCTCGCGATCCTCGCCACCCTCTTCGGCGACATCCGCGCAAAGCTGTTGGCTCTGCGAGCCGGAATGGTGGAGCGCACGTTCCTCGAGCAACTGATGATGATTCAGCGGACCTTCGAGATCGTCTTCGAGGTCTTCGCGACGCACCCTGCGGTCGGTCTCACGTTGCTCCGCTCGGGCTACGGCATCAGCCCCGAGAGCGAACAGCTGGTCTGGAACGCCTTCAGCGAGCTGGCGGGCGACGTCGCCGCCGATGTCGTGCGCGCGACCGAGATGGGGGTTCTTGCGATCGACACGCCCCGCAATGTGGGCGACGCGATCATCGGGATGGTGCTGCAGCTCTCTCACCGCCTGCTCGTCGATGGCGATATCAGCGCGCTGGAGGCGGCGCGCTTCTGCACGCGCTTCACGATCGGTGGTCTCTTGGCCTTCGCCCCAGGGGCGATCAGCGAACAGGTACGGCCGCTGCTGCAGGGGATCGCCCCTCGAGCGGCGGAGTAGCGGCGTTCGGGAACGCTCGCTCGACGCGAAACGCCCGATGCTGCCAGGAGGAAGGATGTCCGCGCTCAGATTCGAATCGGTCCGCGACGGCGACGCGTTGCCCGAGGTGGTGCGACGGGTCGATCAGGAGACGTTCTGGAAGTTCGCCGTCGCCTCGTTCGACTACAATCCGGTCCACTGCGACCGCGAATGGGTCGAAACGGCGCGCCCCTTCACGCTAACGACGACGGTCGGACACGGGATGATGACCGCCGCCTTCATGTC
>JAGQJP010000037.1 GCA_020430585.1 Myxococcales bacterium
CTAACCAAGAAGGAACGCGCGACATGGCAGCGCCTCTCAATCTACAGAAGCTGAAGCGCGCGAGCGACCAGCTGAAACGCCGGGAGATCCGCGACATCGTCAAGCTCGTGGCGCAAGTTGGCCAGCGCTGGCGTAACCCGAGCGATCCGATCCGTGCGATCGCCCTCGAGAGCTTGCCCCGTGAGTTCGGCCTCTCGCCCCAGGGCTTGGATTGGGGCCTCGAGCTGATCTTCGGCGACTGGACCGAAGACCAGATCTGGGATCTGCTGATCGACCAGGTTGGAAACCCTCACCTGCTCGACCGCTTCGCTGACCGCGACGAGCTGACCCGCGCCCATGTGCGCGGACCGCGGGTGATGCTGCAGATCCTCGCCGGCACGAGCCCCGCCTCGATGGCTCACGCCGTGTTGATCGGTATCCTCGCCAAGGCGGGGCAGATCCTCAAGGCGCCCTCCGGGCAACCGACGTTTCTCAACCTCCTGCGCCGCACGATTCAAGAGCTCGACGCCGAGCTCGCCGAGGCGATCGCCGTCGGCACCTGGAGCGAGCGTCGCCGCGACCTCTACCAGCTGATGGACGAAGCGGACACCGTCGTCGCCTACGGAACGGACACGACGATCGGCGAATTACGCCCCCACTGCGGCCCGAAGACGCAGTTCGTCGGATTTGGGCACGCCGTCAGCGTGGCGATCGTCGCACGTCAGTTCGCCAGCCAATCGGCGGCCGAGCAGCTCGCCTGGGACGCGATGACCTACGATCAACGCGGCTGCCTCTCACCGCGGGCGGTTTTCGTCGAAGAGGGCGGCTCGCTCTCGCCGCGTGACTTCGCGGAGCTGCTGGCGGATCGGGTGATGCCCGAGGTGGCCGCCAAGCTCCCCGGGGGAGCACCGCTACCGGGCGAGGCGGAGGCAGTGGCCCAGCGCCGCGGCGTGTACGGCTTCAAGGGGCTGCTCTTCAGTGGATCGGACTGGACGGTGACCTACGACGAGCACAAGATCTGGCCGGACGAGGCGCTGCCACGCTTTCTGACGGTCAAACCCTTCTCTACGATGGACGAGCTGGTCTCGATGCTCAAGCCCGCGGCAAACCACCTACTCTGCGTTGGCCTGGGAGCGCCAGAAGAGCGCTGGGACGAGTTCTGCACGATGCTCGCCCCGTCATCAGTCAGCCGGATCTGCCCCTTGGGCGTGATGCAGTGTCCACCGCTGAACTGGGAGAATGACGGGCGCTCGCCCTTCCGCTCGATCGTCCGCTGGTGCCGCGTCGAGACGCCCCTCGCCCCCGCCGTCGTCGTGTAAGGCGCGGCGCCCGACAGCCCTCGGTTGGCACGTTTGGGTCAGGCGCCCGGCCTCACCTCTTCGGCTGTGAGGGGCTGCTCGTCGGCGATTTCGTCGTCATCTGACGGATCGACCAGATCGCCAGCGCTTTCTCGATCATCCCGATCAACGGCTTGGGGAGCTCGCCGCGCTTCGCCCGCTCGAGCATCCGTTTGAGCGCCGGACCGACACGGGGATCGTCGAGCAGCTTCAAGCTCTCGAGAGCGACCTGCCGCTGTGCGTCGTCTTTGGCCAGCTCCAGCTTGCGCAACAGGTGCATCCGCTTGGCAGCGAGAATCACCTGGTGCGTC
>JAGQJP010000358.1 GCA_020430585.1 Myxococcales bacterium
AAGGGGAAACGAACAGGGAAATACAGCGATGATCAAGCGAATCTTGGTGTTGTTGGACGATACCCCGTACACCAGCGCCGCCACGAGCTACGCGATCGACCTGGCCCGCGAGCACCAGGCCCAAGTGACGGGAATTGTCGCCATCTCCGACGAGGCGATCGAGCGGGGGGCGCATTCGATGGGCATCGGCGCCTCGTACTACGCCCGTAAGTTGCGTGAATCACAGGAACATCAGCTCGATGAAGAGGCGAATCGCGTCCTCACCGAGTTCTCCCGTGCTTGCAGCGACGCCAACGTTCCCAATCTCGACGTCAAGACCCACGCGCAGCCGCTGGAGGCGATCATTGAAGAGTCGAAGTATCACGACCTGTTGGTGATGGGGTTGCGCACCAACAGCGATCTCGGCGGCAAACAGGGCCAAGATTTGCTGATCAACCTGAGCCGTGAGGGGATCATCCCGACGCTCGCCGTCAGCTCCCGTCATCGACCGATCGAGCACGTGCTCTATCTCTACGATGGCAGCGTTCAGGCCGCTCGTTCGATTCAGATGTACGTGACGAGCGGGATCTTCAAGTCGACGAGCGGGACGATCCTCACGCTCTCCGACGACGAGTCCGAAGAGTCGGACACGGCCGAAGAGTTCAACTCGGACATGGCGGTATACCTCGACTCCCACGGGCGTCACTGCCGGCGAAAGATCGATGCCGCGATGCGCAAGGACGAGATCCTCGACTTCGCCGCCGAGATCGAGGCGGATCTGATCGTGATGGGCGCCTACGGCAAGTCGAAGATCATGCAGTTCTTCCTCGGCTCGCTGACCAAGACCCTGATCCGCTCGTCGACGATCAATCTCTACCTGTACCACTGAGAGATGTCCCGAGGCGGGGACAAGGCTCAGCGCCGCTTCAAGCTGCCGAACATGTACTCGACGTAGTGTCGCGCATGGATCGGTTGCGCGCTGTAGACGGCGCCCGTGATCACCAACGAGCCGACGCGCGCCGCGAAGACGATCATCTCACCCTGCGACGACCAGCCCGAGCGCTCGATGAAGCCGCGATGCCGCTGAAAGCAGAACTCGGCGAAGCCATTGCGGGCGCCACAGGTGATCTCGTTGGACGCCGAGATGAAACTGAAGCGCTGCTTGTGGCTCACCTGCGTGGAGATCAACGCCTGTTTGATCGGCATTTTGCGCTTGGTCTTTTCCGTGCGCTGCATCTCGAATGCCGTCAGGCCGTCGCTGGAGTAGCCCGTGACTCGATTGCCGTCGATCGAAATCGCCCAGTTGGCGCCGGGCAGGTTCATCTTGCTGCGAAATAAGGCGCTGGTCCAATTCGTGCTCTCCTCCGCAGAGGCCGAAGCGCACAGTAGCGTGATCGTGAGTAGTGCAACGAGCTTTTTCATAGGTTCCTCAATCGGAGGGTACACGAGGACGACCGACACCCGTCGATGCTCGTCTTCCCAAAAGTCGCTTACATAACCTATTGTAGGGCGTGTTTATTCAGCAGGCAAGCGAGAGGACGTGTTTGTTCAATAAATTCGGCGTCTCAATGGCCGCAACTAGGCGTCCGGCTCGTCAGTGCGGCTGATTCCATAGTGCTTGAGCTTCTTGTGCAGGTTGGTGCGCTCGATTCCCAGCGACAGGGCGGCCCGGGAGACGTTCCAACCCTCTTCGGTGAGCCGGTGGATGATGAACTCGCGTTCGATCCGGTCACGAAACTCCCGCAGCGTTTCGTCCGTGTCGAAGACCCAGCCGCGAGCAGGGGAGCGCTCGTTGATCGACTCGGGGAGGTCGTCGAGGCCGACGGGATTGCCACCCATGATGATCAGCCTCTCGACGAGGTTCTTCAGCTCGCGGACGTTTCCCGGCCAGCGGTAGTGCCGCAACTTCTCGAGGACGTCGGCGGCGAATGCCTTTACCGGCAGATCGTTCTCACGGCAGTACTGGCGGGCGAAGTGGTCGACGAGCTGCAGGATGTCGTCGCCGCGCTCACACAGCGGCGGACTCTCGAGGGGTACGACGTTGAGGCGAAAGTAGAGGTCTTCGCGGAATTCACCACGTTCGACGGCGCGCTTGAGGTCCTTGTTCGTCGCCGAGATCACCCGTACGTCGACGTGGAAGACCTTCTCGGATCCGACGCGCGAGACCTCGCCCGTTTGGAGGACCCGCAGCACCTTGGCTTGGGCGTTCAGAGACATGTCGGCGATCTCGTCGAGAAAGAGCGTTCCGGCGTGGGCGAGCTCGAACTGTCCGCGACGCAGTCGGTCGGCGCCGGTGAAAGAGCCTCGCTCGTGCCCAAACAGCTCCGATTCGATCAGCTCCGATGGGATCGCAGCGCAGTTGACCTTGATGAAAGGTCCGCTGGAGCGGGGTGAGAGCTTGTGGATCGATCGGGCGATTAGCTCCTTACCCGTGCCGCTCTCTCCCGCAATCAGAACGAAGGCTCGGCTCGGGGCAACCTTCTCGATGTCGGCGTATAGACGTTGCATCACCGCCGATTTTCCGACAAGCTCGCTAAATCCTGCGCTCCCCGAGCGGAGCTGACTGAGCTCTAGGGCGAGCTCGAACTTCTCTGCGGCGTTTCGCATGGTGATCAGCAATCGATCGCGGTCGAGAGGCTTCTGTAGAAAGTCGAAGGCGCCGAGCCGTGTCGCCTCAACCGCATCGTGCAACGTCGCATGGCCCGAGATCATGATTACTTGCAGCAATGGTCGTCGTTCGCGGAAGAGCGGGAGCGCCGTCAGCCCGTCGATGCCAGGCAGCTTGACATCGAGGAAGAGGATATCGCCGCCGACACGGTCTACGAGCGCCAGGCCCTGCTCCGCGGACTCGGCGGTGTGGACGGAATAGCCCTCGCCGTCAAGCACCATTTCCAGAGTCCTTCGGATGTTTCGTTCATCGTCGACAACGAGCACTGTGGGCTTCGCGGTGACATTTTTCATCTTCGTCGGCTCCTTACCGCGTCTCGTCGTCTTGACGCACTATGAATACTTTTTTATACTCCGCGCTGTTGCATTGCTGGAAGGGCATTAGGAGAAACCGATGAATAACCGAGCACTTCAGGTTTCCGTCGCGCTGTTGTTCGCGATGGTCGTCGCCGCCTGCGGGCCCAGTCCCGAAAGTTGCGAGTACTGGAAAGACAAACTCCAGAAAATGGACAAGCTCGACAAGGCGGTCCGTGAAGTTGGCGACAAGAAGTGCAAGGGCGTCTTCAAAGAGCTGGAGAAAGTCTGGGATACCGGTCGTATTCGAGACCGTGTCCTCCAGGCGGTGAAGAAAATCAACGATCCGAAGGGCGCTGAGGCGCTGATCATCAAGGCGCTCGGCGACACCCGCTCGGGGGCGATCGCGGCGTATCTCGTGCGCGATTGGAAGATCAAGGCCGCCGAGCCTGCGCTGAAGAAGGTCGTGCGGAACGATGGCGCCGAGCCCTTCGTCAAGGCCGCAAATCTGAAGGCATTGCTCTCGTTCGGCAAGAAAGAGCACGAAGATTTTCTCCTCGAGGTTCTCAAGACCAACCCGGACCAGCAAGGGATCGCCCTCAACCGGATCGCCGCCCAGGCGCTCGGTGAGATCCGGAGCGTGAAGGCTGTGCCCTACTTGATCAACGCGCTCTACATGGAGCAGGGTAAGCAAAATGCCTATGGCGAGGCGTCGTTGGCGCTCGTGCGGATGTCCAAAGAAGCGGCGCCGATGTTGATCAAGAGCCTCGAAGGAAAGAACGAGATCCTCAATGCCTATGCGAAGAAGAACCGTCTCTACGACT
>JAGQJP010000359.1 GCA_020430585.1 Myxococcales bacterium
GCTGCTCCGCCAGCAGGCGCCGAATCTCGGCGGCGCTGTTGACCTGGAACTTCTTCAGTGCCAGATGGAGAATCCCGCCCGAGAGCCGCTCGGCGACGACGCTCGGGACGCGGATTCGCGAGCGGGTGATCGGAAATCGGCGCGGCTTGTCCCAGCCGTTGCGTCGGATCCAGATCGCGACGCTCGATCCCGGGCGCCCTTGGAGACGCTCGGCCGCTTCGCGCAGGCTCATGTTCACCGTCGATTCACCCTCGATGCGCACGATCTGATCGCCCATCCGCAGCCCGGATCGGCCGGCCGGTGAGTCGCTCATCACCGCCGTGACGGTGAGCTGATTGTTCTGCAGCGCGATGGTGACCCCGAGCCCACCGAACGTTCCCTCGGTTCCTCGGCGAATCTCGTTGTAAATCGCCGGATCGAGCAGCGTCGAGTGCGGATCGAGCGTGCTGAGCAGGCCGTTCACCGCGATGTACTCGATCTTCTTGAGCCCAATGGCCGACGAGAGATTCTTCTCGATGAACTCGAAGATGTCGACGAACTTCCAGTTCATCTCGTAGAGATCGGTGACGCGGCTGAGGTCGAAGGAGCGCTCGACGTCGCCGACCATCACCGTCAGGATCGGCCGCGAGGTCTGCTCGCCGTTGACGTGGACAATCACCTCGGCGACCTTGTTCTCGACAGCGCGCAGAGCCGAGATTACCATCGCCCGCGGATTGATTCGCTGGGTCTCGACGAAGTAGTTGCGGATGTACGCGACGCATTTGGTGAGGATCGACATCTGCGCCAGCATGTAGGTCGATTGCAAGGCGCGGCTCTTCTTCGGCGCGTCGAAATGGTAGCCCCGTCGTTCGAAGCTGAAGAAGCTGAAGAGCACGACAATCGCCAGGAAAAAGAGCGCGGCGACGGTGAGCCGGTAGTGGTCGCGGTACGCGGGCGTTTGCTCGAGCTCGGCTTCCCAGTCGGCAAAATTCGGTTCTCTCGTCGGTAGCTTTCGGTCCGGCTTCAGCGTGTACATGGCCATCCGTGCCCAATCCTCATCCATTGTAAAGGAACGAGTGGGCGCGCTTCAACAATCCTGCGGGCATCGTCGCGAATTCTAAGGACCGTAGGCGACGATCTCGCTGATCACGGCGAATCTCGTCGGGCGCTCCCCCCGATAGAGCTCGAGTATCCGCAGCTCGAGCCGTAGCGGGGCGGGCCCGTCGCGGTTCGCGTTGGGCTTCGGTATGCTCAATAGCTGCATCTGTCGGCTATCTCTGAGATTCCAGCGCGTCTGATAGACCCGTCGATCACCGCTGAAGAGCGCGACGTGCACGCTCTTGACGCGGTTCTGTTCGCGCCGAACGCGGTAGCGATGCCGGTCGAGCTCGACGGCGAGCAACCCCAGCTGGGTCGGCCGGGATGGCAGCGCGAGCACGAGGTCCGCCGCTCGACTCGGCGACCCGAGCAGCGACGGAAGCGGCACCGCGCAGCTGGTCAGTCGGTTTCGATCGATCATCGAGGCCAGACAGCGCGGCGCCTTGGGTGTCGCGCGAAGCGTGATCGCCAGCGGGACCATCGCCCGTGGCGCCGATGGTGGAGCCTCGCTGCGTCGCATCGTCGCCAAGAGATTGGCGCCGTACATCTTTCGCAGCTGAGCCGCCGAGACGCCGCTCTGGAGAAATGCCTCGGTGAGGCGCGGAAGATCGGCGATCGACCGGAAATCGACGGGCTTGATGATCGAGCCGTCGAGGTCCGATCCCAGCGCCACGTGCTCCCATCCGACGAGGTCGGCGATATATCGCGCGTGTCGCACGATGTCGGCGATCGACGCGTGCCGACTGCCCGTGAGGTAGCGACTGAAGAAGTTGACCCCGATCACGCCGCCGCTCCGAGCGAGCGCCTTGAGCTGCTCGTCATCGAGGTTTCGCGGATGGCGGCAGAGCGAGAGGGCGTTCGAGTGCGAGGCGATCACGGGCTTTCTCGAGACCCGCAGGACATCCCAGAAGGTGGCGACGCTGGCGTGCGAGACGTCGGGCATCACCGAGAGCCGGTTCGCTTCGCGAATCAGCTCGCGACCGAGCACGCTGAGGCCGCCGTTCGGTTTCGGACCGACGGCGGGGTCTCCGAAGGCGTTGGCCCGATTCCAGGTGATGCCGAGATAGCGCACGCCGCGTCGAGCAAAGGCGCGCAGCTTCGATGGCGAGCGACCGAGAGGTGCGGCGCCCTCCATTCCGAGGAGCGCCGCGAATTTCCCGTCGCGAAAGGCGAGCTCGATCTCTCCGACGCTCGAGGCCTGCCGCATCCAGCCCGTGTTCTGCCGTAGGAGGCGGTCGAAAATGCGAATCAGATCCCAGGCGTAGCGCTCGGCGGCGCGCTTCTTGACGGCCTGATCCGGGACCCAGACCGAGAAGAACTGGGCGTTGAGGCCCGAGCGCAGGATCGCGTGTTTGGTCAGGTCCAGTGGTCCGTGGAGGAAGCTTGTCTGGGGTCGTTTCTTGAGCTGGTAGAGCGTATCGACGTGCAGGTCGATGATCAGTGTCTGGCCGTGGAACAGGTTGAGATCGATCGTCGGGGACGCGACGAGTATCGAGAAAAGGACCAATACAATCGGCACGGTTACTCCTCGAGCCGGATGGTCACCGATCGTGCGTGCGCCTCCAACCCCTCGTCGCGGGCGAGCTCGACGACGTGGGGAGCGAGCTCGCGAAACATCGCCCGATCGAGCTCGACCACGTTGACCCGTGTGATGAAGTCGTAGACGCCGAGCGGCGAAAAGAACCGGGCGCTACCGCCGGTCGGCAGCACGTGGTTCGGCCCCGCACAGTAATCGCCGAGCGCTTCGGGGCTGTATCCGCCCACGAAGACGCAGCCGGCAAAGCGCACGGCGTCGACATAGCGCGCCGCATCGCTCAGCGCGAGCTCGAGATGCTCGGGCGCGATGCGATTGGCCAAGGCAATCGAGGCGTCGACCGACGCGGTAATCGCAAAGTATCCGAAGGTGCGCAATGATCGTTCGGCGATCGCACGGCGCGGAAGGGTTTCGAGCTGTCGTTCGAGCTCTCGCGCCAGGGGATCGGCCAGCGCTGGATCGTGGCAGAGCACACCCGCAATCGCCCGCTCGTCGTGCTCGGCCTGAGCCAGCAGATCAGCCGCGAGATGTCGAGGATCGGTCGTCGAGTCGGCGATCACGGTGACTTCGCTCGGGCCGGCGATCATGTCGATGTCGACCACCCCGAAGAGTTGCCGCTTCGCGGTCGCAACATAGATGTTGCCCGGGCCGACGATCTTGTCCACTTTGGCGATCGTACCGGTTCCGTAGGCCAGCGCGGCGATCGCTTGGGCGCCGCCGA
>JAGQJP010000360.1 GCA_020430585.1 Myxococcales bacterium
GAGATCGTGTTTCGAAAAGCGGAGTTGCTCTCGGTCCTCGAATCATTCTCTGACGTTCGGGTCGCCGTCGTCGGCGATCTGATCGCCGACATTTACGTCACCGCGCGCACCGAGCGGATCAGCCGGGAGGCGCCGGTTCTGGTTCTGCGGCACCAGCACGAGGAGCTGATGCCAGGCGGTGCGGGGAACGTGATCATGAACATGGTCCGTCTGGGGGCTCGCCCGAAGGTCGTCGGCTGGGTTGGCGACGATGCGCCCGGACGGGGGCTGCGCGCTGCGTTTGGCGCCTGGGACCTCGACTGCGCCGCTCTCGTCACGGAACCCGCTCGCCCGACGCCGACCAAGACGCGGATCCTGGCGGGCGACGTGAATGTGATGCCGCGCCAGGTCGTGCGTCTCGATCGAGGCGGCGAGGAAGCCCTGTCGCCGTCTGTGCGGACCGCTCTCTTGGCAACGGTGACCCAGCTGCTACGACAGCCGCACAGCTCATTGGTGATCTCGGACTACGGAGCCCAGACGATCGATCCCGACGTCCTGGCGGCGATTCGACAGCGTCCGATGGAGGGGCCGAGGGTGCTCGTCGACAGCCGCTTCTCCCTCGACGACTTTCACGGCGTCGACGTCGTTCTGCCCAACGAGCCCGAGGCGCGGGCCCTGGTCGGCCATTCGATCGGCGAACGCCCGCTCGCCGAGACCGCGGAGGAGATGTTTCGGCGGATCGGTGCCGAGCACGTCATTCTCACCCTTGGCAACCAAGGGCTTTCGGTTTTCGAACGCGATCGCGTACTGTGCCATCTGGCGGTGAGCGGATCGGACGAAGTCGTCGACACCACGGGTGCGGGTGACACGGTGACCGCTGTTGTCACGCTCGCGATGGGGGCCGCGGCGGCCCCGCAGCAGGCCGCGTTCTTGGCCAACCTCGCCGCTGGAATCACCGTCTCCCGACCGCGCAACGAGTGTGCCTCCCTCGCGGATCTACGGCGTGCCGTCGACGCGCTCGAGGCTTGAGGTGCGCGGGCGAGGTCGAATAGAGAGATTCGACCTCTCGGTCGCCTTGATCGCCAACGCGATTCCGCGCTAGAATCACGACGACCAATCGCTCGAGGAGAGAACCATGATCGAGTACCAGACGATTGAAGAACTGGAAGAACACATTCAGTTCGTGCGGCAGAAGATTCAGCAGATCGCCAAGGACGTGATCGCCGTCTTTCGCGAAGATTTCCCCCAGTTCATCGAACGTGAGGTGCGGCAGATTTTTCTGTCCGACGGCGACTTTGCGCGCTCCTTGGACGATGACAAGCTCAAACAACTCAAGGATCGAATCAAGGTCCTCGGTGAGAGCGCGGCTCAGACCGTGCTGGCAAAGCTCGAAGACCAGGCGCTCTGGTTCGCCGGGGGCATTCCCGACGACGATCCGAAGGATCTCTCGGCGAATACACGGTTGTGGGCGATCGTCGACGAGATCGGCCAGCCCGTCCGCGAGCTCTTGAAGCAGTTCGGCTACAGCGGCTCGGCGGAGATCGGGTACAAGAGCCCCCGTCGATTCGTTTCCGGCAAGTATCTGCCCTCTCTCGCCGAAGCGTACTGGCGCTGGATCGGCGAGCTGAAGGAGGCGCAATCTCGCGTCGACACGATCCGGGCCGAGGATGAGTCGAAGGCTCTGCTCGAGCGCTGGAACTCGTTCTGATCGCCCGCCACCGCGTCCGTCAGACGACGCGCCGATCCCCGCTCCGCTCGGCCCTGGACAACACGAGGTAGGGTTGATCGCGTTGGCCGTGCTCCGACGCGGGCTGCGTCTTCCAGCGTCGATGCAACCAGAGCCAGGCTGATGGTTCGCGCCGGATCGCCTCCTCGACGACTTCGCTGTATCGCGCCGTGTTGTGTACCAGCTCACGCTTCTTGTCCTCCATCGTCTCGTAGGCAATGGCGGGGAGGACCTCGAAGAGGTGTCGCCCGTCGGGACGGCGGTAGGCGAAGACCGGCACCACGGGTGCGCCGCTCGCCTTGGCCAGGAGCGCCAGACCCTCCGTCGTCGCGGCCCAGCGCCCGAAGAAGCGGACGAAGACGCCGCGTCCCGGGGGCATGTCCTGGTCGATCACGAAGCCGATCACGCCGCTCTGTTTCAGATGGCGCAGCAGATCGAGCAGCGAATCGCGCGTCGGAAACATCCCGACCCCGAAGCGTCGGCGCATCCGCATCACGAAGCGATTGACTCCGCCATCCGCCAGCTGCTTGGTGACGATCGCCAGGGGATAGCGCTGCGCGGCGCTGGCGATCAGCGTCTCCCAGGCGCCGAGGTGCGCGGTGAGGACCAGCACGCCACGACCCACACGCATCGCCTCCTCCAGGTGCTCGACCCCCCGATATTCGACGAGCTCTCGCTCCCGTTTCATGAAGCGTGGCAGACGCAGGAACTCGAGGGCTCCGAGGCAGAGCTGGCGGTAGACGTCGCGAGCGATCGCGCGGCGCTCCGACTCCGTGCGCTCGGGGAGGGCGAGCCGCAGCTGCTCGAGCATGACCCGGCGCCGGATCCGAAGCAGATGATACCAGAGCCACGAGACGCCGCGGGCGACGAGGCGGCAGAGGGCGTCGGGCCACCAACAGAGGATGCGCGAGACGAGCGACAGGATCGCGCTCACGATTCCCCCATCACCCAGCCGACGATCGCGTCGCGGTCATGGTGGGGGGCGACCTCGACGACGAGGGCGTAGATCGACGAGTCGCGGTCCGGGGGGAGGCGCACGAGGTCCTTCTCGGTCGTGACCAGCGCGGTCGCCCCTTGCCGCGCCACCGCGTCGCGCAGCTGTCTCAGGTCGACGGCGTCGAACCAGTGGTGGTCTGGAAAGCGCACCCGTTCCCGGACGTCGTAGCCGAGGTCGTCGAGTTGATCGAAGAAGGACTCGGGCGTCGCGATTCCGCTGAACGCGACGAGCCGTCGACCGCGGAGCGATTCGATCGGCAACAGGCGCAGCGGCTCGTCGAGTCCTCTCACGCCGACGGCGCGATAGGCCGAGGAGACGAAGCGTCGCGCCTCGACGAGC
>JAGQJP010000361.1 GCA_020430585.1 Myxococcales bacterium
ACAATACCGTCGCCAAGCTCGCGCCCAAGACCGTCGCCAAGCTCGAGCCCAAGACCGTCGCCAAGCTCGAGCCCAAGACCGTCGCCAAGCTCGAGCCCAAACAGAAGGTTCGCACACGCAAGCTGGCGCAGCGACCGAAACGAACCCGTACGAGCGCCCCAAATGTCCACTCGAAGCGGACCAAGCCGAAGCGAACGGTGGAAAAGCCGACACGGGGCAAGAATCCGAACAGCTACTTGATGCTCGGCTCGGGCTTCCAGCAAAAAGGCCAGACCAAGAAAGCGCTCGCCGCCTATCGACAATACCTCAAGCTTGCGCCGAGCGGACGCTACGCCTCCGACGTGCGCAAGATCATACGTCGCCTGCAAAACCAATAGCCCTCGCGCGGAGATCGATGCTCGTCCTTGGAATTGAATCGTCGTGCGACGAAACAGCCGCTGCGGTCGTCGAAGACCACCGTGTACGCTCGAACGTCATCTACTCGCAAGTCGCGGTGCACGAGCGCTACGGCGGGGTCGTCCCCGAGCTCGCCTCGCGAAATCACGTGACGAAGATCCTGCCCGTCGTCACGAGCGCCCTCGAGCAAGCCGCGGTGACGATCGGGGAGATCGACGGAATCGCCGTGACGCAGGGGCCCGGTCTGATCGGCTCGCTGATCGTCGGACTCGAGACGGCAAAGGCGTTGGCCTACGCCTTCGGCAAGCCACTCGTCGGTGTCCATCACGTCGAGGGCCACATCATGGCGATCTTCCTGCAACGCCCCGAAGAAGAGCGTGAAATGCCCGATTTTCCCTATCTGGCGCTCGCCGTGTCGGGCGGCCACACGTCGCTCTATCGCGTCGACGATTGGGGACGCTACCGCGCCCTGGGCACGACGCGCGACGACGCGGCCGGTGAGGCGTACGACAAGGTCGCCAAGATGCTGGGTCTCGGCTATCCCGGTGGAGTGGTGATCGACCGCCTGGCCCAGGGCGGCGATCCGCGGGCGATCGCCTTTCCTCGGCCAATGCTGAACAAGGGGCTCGACTTCAGCTTCAGCGGAATCAAGACCGCCGTGCGCTATCGCCTCGAGCAGGGGGGCGCACCGTCGAGTGAGCAGGCGCTGGCCGATTTCGTCGCCTCGTTCCAAGAGGCGGTCGTCGACGTGCTGATTCACAAGTGCATCACGGCTGCGCAGGGCGAGGGCGTGCGCGATGTCGTCCTCGCTGGCGGCGTGGCGGCGAACAGCCGATTGCGGGCGAAATTCGCCGACTCTGCTCCCGAACACGGGTTGCGCGTCTTCGCGACGCCGTTGGCCTATTGCACCGACAACGCGGCGATGATCGCCGGGCTCGGCCTCCACTACCTCGCTCAACCGCGACCGATGGGATTTCTCGCGCTCAACGCCTACGCCAATCTACCGATCGGGGCCTGCTCCACATCCCATGGATGAAAACGAAAACGCGCCCCGCAGCGATAGCCGACGAAGCGGAAACTCTCCACGCCGTGAGACCGCGCCCAAACGCTCGCTAGGACAGAACTTTCTGGTCGACGGTCGCTACGCCGAAGCGATCGTGCGCCGTGCCGAGCTCAGCGAGGGCGACTGGGTCATCGAGATCGGTCCGGGTCGAGGGGCCCTGACGCGGCGCCTGTTG
The DNA here is from genome assembly GCA_020430585.1 of Myxococcales bacterium. Taxonomy (GTDB): domain Bacteria; phylum Myxococcota_A; class UBA9042; order JAGQJP01; family JAGQJP01; genus JAGQJP01. Next base: position 1,635 of record JAGQJP010000361.1, read on the forward strand.
GAACGGGGCGTTCAGCTGCTAGCCGTCGAGAAGGACGCGCAGCTCGCGGCAGAGCTAGCCGCGAGCCTCGGTGGTCCGCCGAGACTGATGGTGCACGAGGGCGACGTCCTCAACATGGACGTGACCTCGCTCCTGCCCGCCGACGTGATACCGATCGTGGTCTCGAATCTGCCGTACAACGTCTCGGTCCCGATCTTGTTTCAGCTCCTGCGCCATCGAGACCGAATCGCCCGAATGATCTTGATGTTCCAGAAGGAGGTCGCCGACCGCCTCGCCGCTGAGCCGGACAGCCGAGAGTATGGCATTCCGACGGTCCTGGCCTGGCTCTCCTGTCAGATCGACACGCTCTTCGACGTGCCACCGAGCGCCTTCCGGCCGCGTCCAAAGGTGATCTCGACCGTGATCCGGGTCACTCCCTTCGCCGAACCACGGATTCCCATCACCGACCGCCTGTTTTTCGAACGGATGCTGAATCTCTTGTTTCAGAAGCGGCGCAAGACGCTCTCTCGATCGCTGAAGATGAGCGGTTACGCCCTTCCTAGCGGTGTCGACCCGCCGATCGATCTCAAACGACGCGTCGACACCCTCGACCCGCGGGAGCTCGTCGCCCTCTCCGATTGGCTACGCAGCGCGACCCGATGACGCGCCGATGACGACGGCCACGAGCGGACGAGGTTGAAGGCTTGACACGTCTCGCGCGCATCGGCTATCGTACAACTCGATTTTCGACGGCTGGAATTGCATGATGCGCTGGATTGCGGTGTTGGTAGTGGCGGGACTTTTCATCGGCTCGGGTTGCAGCTCGAAGATCGGCGACAGTTGCTCGAGCAACAGTGACTGCGGCGCAAATCGAATTTGTGACCGCTCGCAGCCAGGTGGGTATTGCACCACGGGTCCCTGCGAGAAGAACGACTGCCCGACCGAGGCGGTCTGCATCGAGTTTCGAACCACCGAGACGTTCTGCATGAAGCGCTGCAGCTCGGACAGCGACTGCCGTCGCGACTACGAATGCGTCAAGGGGTTCGGAGACGCACCGTTCTGCAACCAGATTCCGTAACGCCAGCGACGACACCGCCGCGCGCGGCGGTTGGCACCACAATACGCGGGGAGAGCGAATACCATGACCGATACGATTCGATTGCTCAAAGGGATTCCGATTTTCGCCGGACTGTCGAACGAAGAGCTCGAGAAGATCTCGAGCCTTTGCACGCAGAAAGAGTTCGCCAAGGGCGAGATCGTCGTCAAAGAGGGCGATCTGGCACGCGAGCTCTACATCGTCAAAGAGGGTGCGGTCGAGATCGTCAAGGGCGCGGGCAGCGACGAAGAACACTCGTTGGCGCGGCTCTGGGAGGGCGATTGTTTCGGCGAGATGGCGCTGATCGACATCCAACCCCGCAGCGCGTCGGTCCGCACCACGCGAGACTCGATGATCTTCGCCCTCTCGAACCGCGACTTCCTCAAGCTCTACCAGTGGAAGCTGCACACCTACACGATGATCGTGCTCAACATCGCCAAAGAGATCAGCCGCCGACTGCGCAAGGCGGACTCGGCGATCGCCGACTTCGTCACCAAAGAGCGCGAAGATGGGGGCCGACCCGATCCGGATACGATCGATGAGGCGTGATCGCCTCGATCTGATGCTGATCGCCGCTCTCGGGGCGCTGCTTCTCTTGACGACGGCCGCCGTCGCCGATGAGCGGCCTCCCGTCGAGACGACGATTCGTCGCGCCGATTTCCAGGCAATCTGGAGGCGGGGGGCACAAAAGTTCGTCTCTCAGGTGCTCACGCGCCCCTACCTGCGCGGACGGCGCTTCGTCGGCTTCGAAATTCTCGCGCTCTTCCCCAACGACAAACGGTTCCGCGACGCCCGCATCAAGCCGGGCGACGTCGTGATCACCGTCAACGGCTACCGACTCGAGCGTCCCAAACAGTTCATGGCCGCCTGGGCCGCCCTCGGAAAAGCGACCCGTCTCGACTTCGAGATTCTGCGCGACGGCAAACCGCAGCACGTGCTCTATCGCATCGTGGAAAAGTGAACGGTCTCCGCGTTCTCGCGATCACCGCCGTCGGATTGATCCTCTGGATCTTCTACTTGGCGATCCCCGCGTTCTATCTCGAGCTCTACACGCCGACGGCGACATTCGAGAGCGCCATCGTGCTCTCGAGCCCGCTCGCCCTGATGGTGCTCGGGATCTACCTGAAAAGCCGGGAGATCATGCTGCTCTTTTACCCCGTCAGCGTCCTCTTGCCCGTCGTGATCTGGCGTGAGCTCGCCTCGGCGCAGCTCCATTCGGGTGCGACCTTTGCTGTGACGACGCTGTTCACGCTGATCTACTTCACCGTCGTCCTCTCGACGCTACGACCGGAGAGCGCCGAGATCCTGAGCGAGCAACGCGTCGTCGCGCTCCACGACAAACCGCTGCGCGCATCGGTCCACGCGCGGTCGATCCTCGGGATCTACGCGGCGCTCTCCCTGATCGGCTTCGTCGCCTTGATCTACCTGGTGAACTTTCATCGACCTTTCGTCTCGCAGATCGAGCACAGCTTCGGTTCGACGTCCCCAGCCGCGCGAGTGCAGCTCAATCTGTTCGGATTCTTCATCTGGCTCGTCGCGTTCTACTACTCATTGGTTCAGAGCATTCGCGGACGCCTCTCGACGAGCGCTGGCGAGCTCGAGAGCGTCGAGCTGCGGCTCCCGCGCTCGGGCGGTCGAGCGCGCTTGATCGCCGGATTGGTGCTCGCCGTTGCGCTGATGATTGCATTCATCGCGCTCATTTATTACGATTTCAGGTGACGACTATGCGCCGAATCGTATTTGAAGTTCTCAGCATCGCGCTGATCATCGCGAGCCTCTTCTTCTTCTATTGGGGACTTCAGTTCCTCGCGAAGCCGGATTACGTCGCAGGCGTGCTGGCGTCGGTGATCGGCATTGTCGTGATCCGCGCGGCGACGCAGCTCGTTCGCGCGATGCAACTCGAGCGAGGCGGCTCTGACTAACATGACGAATTCGGCACCGCGCCACCGATCGCACCTCGACACGCGACTCACGGCGCTCGCGCTGCTGCTGGTGCTCGTCGCCTGCGAGACGAAACCGAAGGCCCCGCCGAAAGTGCCCGCTTGGTTCGTCAATCAACCAGGGCAGATCCTCTGGCAACGACTAGAGAAGAAGAGCGATCGGGTCCTCGCACGAGTGAACGGGGTGGCGATCACGCGCCACCAGCTCGACCGTGCGAAGAAGGACTACCCCGATGTCGCCGAGGACATTCTCTTCAATCGCCTCATCGAGTTCGAGCTGCTCGCCCAGGAGGCCCTCAAGCGGGGCTATCTGCGCGACTTCGCGGTGCAGAACGCGGGGCGGCGGATGGCGGTGCGCCTGCTCCTCAAAGAGAAGCTCGAGGTGGAGACCACGCCCAAGGACATCCCGATGGGCTATGTCCGGATGGCCTACCACCGACAGCGGCGCCGCTTCTACGTTCACCCTGACGGCTTCTCGATGGTCGCGCTGACGATTCATTGTTGCAAGCAGCGCAGCCGCGAAGAGACCGAGAAATTCGCCTGGTACGTCTACGAGAGCCACGGAGACCGGTTGGTCACCGAAGGCGACTTCGCGGCGCTCGTCAACTTCGCGCGGCTCTCACCGTTCAAGCTGAACTACCACCTGATCAACGCCTGGTACGACTTCGATCTCGCGGACCAGAGCAAGGCGACGTACCAGCGCTACACCAAGAGCTTCACCGAGACCTTCATCCGGATGAAGCCGGGCGAGCTCTCCAAACCTTTTCGCAGCGAGTTCGGCTACCACCTGATTCGCCTCTGGAACCGCTTCCCGAAAGAGAACAAGTCCCTCTCGCAGGTCGAGCCGCGGGTGAGACGCAGCATCTTTCCCGCCTACCAACGGATCGCCCGCGACGTCTACTTCCGCGATCTGAAGGCGTACTACCCGACGAAGCTGCACCCCGAAAAGCTGGGAGCCTTCGCCGATCGATGAGCCAGGGAGAGGTCTCGGCGGCCAGGTAGCGGTAGATACTCGGCGGTGACGACGCTCGGCGGGTGACGACGTTCGGGGAGGTCAGCGCAGTTGCGCCAGCACGCGGCGCGCCAGCGCCTTGAGCTCGGCCGTGCTCTCACTGGCGATGAAGCGCTTGAGACGATCGCGGGCGGCGGCTGACTTCAGCACCGCGAGCGCGTCGAGAGCCGCCTTGCGGACGGCGCGGTCGCCGTCCTGCAGCCCCTTGACCACCGACTTCCAGGCGTCAGCGTCGCGGGTCTTGCCCAGCGCGACCAGCGCCGCGCGTTTGACGACACCAGACGAGTCCGACAGCGCGCCGTCGAGGGCGGCGACAACGCGTCGCAGCACCTTTCCTCGAATACGCGCGAGTCCAGCGATCACTTCGAGCTTCACCTTCTCGTCGCTGTCGTACAGTGCGCTCGTGAAGACGGGCAGGATCGTCTCGTGGTCGCGCTCCTTCATCAGCACGACGAGCGAGGCGAAGGCGGCACGACGAATCTCGACGTTCGAGTCCTTGGCCAGCCGCTGCAGCGCCGCGAACGCCTCGTAGAGCCCCCGCTTCTTGACCGAGCGCAGCGCCTCGAGCTTGACGCTGTCCTCCTCGTCGTCGAGCAGCTTGACCAGGGCCGCTTTCGATTCGGCGCTCTTGGAGAAGCCGAGCGCGACGGCGAGCTGAGCGCGCACGAAGGTGTCCTTGTCCGTCGCCCGAGCGAGGAGCTTGTGGAGCAGATCCTCGCGCCGCGTCCGCGCCAGCGAGTAAACAGCGGCTCGCCGGACCTCGACGTCGGCGTCGGTCGAGGCGCGCAAGAGCAGCGTGGCAACCTCGGGCTTGACGCCACCGCTGCGGTGCGATGCCTCTCCCAAGGCCTGGATCGCCCAGCGCTTCATCAGCGGCGAGCCCGACGTGGCGCGCTCGATCACCTTGGCGATCGGACGGCGCGACAGAATCGAGACGGCCGCCGCGGTGGCGAGCTTGCGCAGCTCGGCCTGCGTCTTGGCGACGCCCTCTAAGGCCGCGAGCGCACGGGGATCGCCGAGGACACCGAGGGTCTCGATCACGCACTTCTTCAGCTCGACCTCGCTGCGAACCAGGGCGAGAATCAGCGCAGGTGTGGCAGCGATCAGCTTCTGTTTGCGAACCGTCGCACAGTCGGCCAGCGCCACGCTCGCCGACGCGCGACGAATCGTGAAACCGAGGGCCGTCGCCCGCGTCGTCGCATCCCCCAGCGACTTGAGCCGTTGGGCGAGCGCGAGCCGAACCTCGAGGGGAACCTTGGCCTCACGGAGCGCTTTGGCCAGTGACGCGTACGCCTTCAACGCCAGGATCGCATCCCGGGCGGCGTCACGGACCGAGACGCGTGTGTCCCCCAGAAGCTCGAGGAGCGCTGGGACGATCGCCTGGTTCCCCGTCGCTCGCAGGCGGCGGATCGCGCCGAGAACCACCGACTCGCTGGGACTCTTCAACTTCTCGAACTCGAGGATGAAGGCGTATTTCGTGACGCCAGCAGCGACGAGCAGCTTGACCGCCTCCGCTTTGGCGGTGGGACTCGGATCCTTCGCCGCGACCAGCTCGAGTCGGGCGACGATCTTCTTCGACTTCTCACCGTGAAGCGCCTTCAGCGCGGCGATTCGCACCTTGCTGTCCGCGCTATCGAGCGCCGTCACCAACGCGGCGGACTGGCCCGGCCACTTCTTGGAGCGCAGGAATCGGCAGACCGCGAGCTGTTGGACGGGGGCACCTGACTTGAGCACGCGGTAGAGCGCCGCGATCAGAGCGCGATCCCGACCATCGAGGCGCTTCTTCAGCTCGCCGTGGGAGAGCACCTTGCCATCGGGGAGCCAGACGCTGGCACCGTGGCCCAGACGCGCACCGAGCGCCAGGGCGAGGGGCACGCTGGCGCGGAAGACGGGTGCCGACAGATCGATCGGCGAGAGGCGGCGTCCCGCGAGCTCGACCGAGAGCCCCAGCGTACGCATCGACAAAAAGAGCTCGCCGAGGGCGATCGGCGAGACCGCCCCGCCCTTCTTCGTGAGCTTGACCCCGCCATCGGTGACGCTGATCTCGAGGCCCTCGTACTCCGTCGACTTCGCGGCGCGCAGGAGCGCGATCACCGTTTGGGCGAGGCTGCGGGGAGACCCAGCCCGGGCGAGGGGCTTGGGAACGAAAGCGTGTTGCCCCTGGCCGCCGAGGACGAAGGGCTCGTAGCTGTAGTAGACCGTTCCGGTCGATGGATCGGCCTGCAGCGGCCGAATACCCACCGGCAGCGCGACGGCAAGAAGAAAAAGAGCGAACAATCGTGCAAGCTGAGCTCGTGACATCCCAACCTCGTCATGACATACGGCGGCGTTGGTTCAAAGGTCGTAAAAGATGGGCTCGCGATAGTGGGCGATGAAGCGCTCGATCGCCTTCTTCGAGACGTCGCCGAGATCGATGAAACGAATCCCCATCCCTGCTGAGCCATCACCCGTCTGTGGCTCTTGGATCCATTGTACTTCTCCGGTGGCCTCGATCAAGTCACCTCCGGGGAGGCGAAACTTCAGCGCGATCTCGGTGCCGACCGGGCGCAGCTCGTGCGTGGCCACGAAAAGCCCGCCGAGGCTGATGTTCTTCGAGAAGCCGGTGAAGAAATTGTGGGCGCTCACCGTCGAGACCACGAGCTCGAGAGCGACCCGTGCGTGCTCGCGCTTCTGCTCGAGCTGTCGACCGTCGTCCGCGGAGAGTGCCCCCTCGGCACGCGCCTGTGGCGCCGACCCATCGGCGCTGTCGGGCTCGGCTTCGAGGGAGCCTTCGGCTGTGCCGTGAGGCGTGACGCCCGCAATCGCCGAAACATCGACGACCTGCTCGTCGGCCTGTTTTCGAAAGCGCTGAATCACATCCTCGCGTTGCTTCAACATCGATTCGAAGCGAGAGAGGTCCTCTTCGGCCCGCTCGATCTCTTGATTGCGGCGCAACAAGACCGCCTCGCGCTCTTCGACACACTTGCGACGGATCTCGATCAACAGCCGCCGCGACCGCTGACAGACCTCGAGCGTCTTGTAGTCGGTGCGCTCGACGGTGACCTCGACGGGGAGCGCGGCGTGGAATTCGGCGAGCAGCGCGCCCGACGACGCCGTGCGCAGCGACGCCTCGACGAGCTTCTGCTCCTCCTCGACGAGCCATTCGTAGTAGTCGCTCAACGCCAGTCGGCGCCCAATGAAGGCCCGCTCGCGCTTGAGCAGATTCGACTCGTGGTTTTGCATCTCCGCTTCGAGCCGACCGAGCTTGTCCTCTTGAAAGAACAAGAATTCGTCGAGCTGAGGATTCTGATCGTCCTGGTAACTCATCGTCCTCTCTTTGCGAGCGATTCGACCACTTGGCGACACGGCGTGCGCGCAGACGGGCCGCGCGAGCCCGTTCAAATCTGCGGGATCTCGGTCGCCTTTGCAACCACTTTCGGATGGACCGGGTAGCGACTCTGCAACTCACGAAACATCATCGCCGCCTCCTCGTCGAGACCCGTCTCGAGGAAGAAGCCGATCTCATCGAGGCGACCGTCGATGTATTCCTCGTCTTCGGTCGTGTACTGAACGGAAGGAGAGAACGAAAGCGGCGGCGGCTTCGGCTTTCCCGTGGGAAGCACGATGTCGGGCTTGGTCACGGCCAGGCGGTTGAGCACCTCGCGGTTGTTGGGATCGAGCTGAATCGCCTCTTCGAGGAAATCGCGCGCCAGCGTCTGGTCCTGCTCGGAGACCAGCTCGGAGAGTCGGATCAGCACCTCGACGACCTTGTCTTGATAGCCGAGATACTCGTAGATCTCTTTGGTGTAGGCCAGCGCCTCGAGGTTCTCGCCGTCGATCTCGAAGACGCGATTGAGGTGCTGCAGCGCCTTCTCGTGAAGGTTGAGCTTGATGTAGATCTCGACCTCGGTCAGCAGCTTCTTGAGCTGCTTGTCCCGCTGTGCCGGGTCGTTGAGATCGCCGATCTCGCCATCCATCGACGCCATCGATGACGGCGGAGCGGGCTCTTCGACGATCTCGAGGTCCTCGATATCCATCACCTCCTCGACGACCTCGTCGGACTCCAACTTGTCGATCTCGGAGAAGATCTCCTGGGTGTTACCGCGACTCGGGATCTCGGTCCCCGGCGGGACATCGATGAACTCGCCCGAGAGCTCGACGGAGCCGTCGAGGTCGATCGAGAACTCGTCCTCCGAGAGGCCGTCGACATCTGAGGAGAGCGCATCGACGTCGAGGGACATCAGCTCGGCTTCGAGGGACATCGAGTCGGACTCCGGAATGCCGGGCGAGGCCCCGTCCTGCGCCACCGCTGGGGCGACAGGGGCGGCGCTCTGCTGCGCGGGTGCGGGCATCGGCGTACGCGAAGCCGCTGGTGCGCTGGGCACAGGCGTCCGAGACGACGGAGGCGGCCCAGGAGCCGGAGAGGCGGGGGCGGCGGTATTTACGTTCGGCAGCATCGCGGGCCGGCTCTCGATCTCGGGTGGCTCGCCGAGCTCACGCAGCGCCGATTTGTCCCGGGGATCGATGTCGAGGATCACGCGGTAGGTCTCGATGATCTCGGTGCGCTTGCCCTTCTCTCGGTAGACCTTGATCAGCTCTTTGAGCACAGGGATCGTCTTCTGGCTCTGGCCGAGCGCGTTGAACGCGTCCGCGAGCATCGCCAGGACGATCTCGTCCTTGGGCGCCTCCTTGAAACAGAGCTGCAACTTGGCCAGGGCGCGCTTCGGATCGTTGCGCTCGAGATAGAGCTGGGAGAGCTCTTTGGCGAGCTCGAGGTTCGTCGGCTGATGATAGATCAGACGCTCGGCGACCTTGATGTAATCGTTGATCCGCCCGTTTTCCTTCAGAAAATCACAGGCGATGGCGAACTCGCGGATCGCGTCGTCGACCATCCCCTCCTTCGAGTAGCTCTCGGCGAGCTTGATCCGCCCGGTGATGTTGTC